>DASVRB010000682.1:0-6926 GCA_036388835.1 Thermoanaerobaculia bacterium
CCGCCGCTCCACAGAAACGCACTCAGATCGCGGCCGCGATCTCCCTCGCTTCCGTTTCGACCTTTGTCAGCTTTTCGGCGAAGCGTTCGATCTTTTCCGATTCGGCGGTGTAGAAGCGCTGATACGGCTCGAACGCGGAGGTGATGTTGCGAAGCATGCGATCGATCTCGATCGTCGACTCGCGGTCGAGCGATTCCTTGAGCTGCACGCGCAGCTCTTCGATGCGGCGCGTGAACTCCTCCTTTGCCTTCGTCCGTTTGTACGGAAGGATGAGGAAGCTGGTGACGAGGAGCATGGTCGCGGCGGTGAGGCCGGTGACGTCGACCGCGGTGCTGCTGACGGCCGTCGTGAGGAGGTAGCCGAGGCCGAGCGCGCCCGCGCCGAGGCCGAAGGAGTGGAGTACGGCGCGCATCGCGTTGTCGATGATCCGGCGCGACTCCACGTTCACGTCGTACGACGACAGCCGCTGCTCCGCGTTGACGCGCATGCGCGAGTAGACCTCCTCGCGGTTGTACGCGAACTCGCGTCCGACCTTGCCGATGATCTCGTCATTCTTCGCGTCCGCCTCAGCGCGGCGGTGGAAGGCTTCGATTGTGCCGTTCCACAGCTTCATGTTCTCCTTCACCAGCCAGTCGACCGCCTCCTGAATCGTCGTGTCGATGCTCCCTTTCCAACCCTGGAACACCTGCCGCTCGAACTCCTCCCGGAAGCGTGACGCGTCGCGCAGCATCATCACGTGCTGAATGCGCACGTAGCGATCGAGAAAATCGAGGCCGCGGCGCTCGAGATCCATCAGCAGGTTGTCGATGCGCACCACGAACTGCTTGAAGTTCGAGACCAGATCGCCGCGCGCGCGCTCGAGCTGTTCGTTGATCGAGTCGATGCGCTGCTTGTCGGCGGCCAGCACCTCGCGGCGCGACTCGATCATCCGGAACTGCTTCTTCGCCAGGCTCAGAATCGTGTCGAGCGGCGCGTTCAGTTTGATGCGCACGCGCTCTTTCTCCGAGAGCACCTGAAAGATGTAATCCTCGAGTGCTTCGAAGCGGCTGCGCGTCCATTCGCGCGGCGGGAGATTTCCGAGCTTCGATTCGAGCGCGATCTTCGCGGCGACCGGATAGATCGTCGGGTCGAAGCCGAAGATCGTGCGCGTGTTCGCTTTCAGATACTCCGTGACCTGCTCGAGCTCCGCGTCCGATTTCGTGTCGACTTTGTTGAGGACGAAGACGACTTTCTTTCCCCACTCGCGGATGTATTCGAGGAAGCGGCGCTCCGATTCGGAGAGCGGCCGGTCGATCGAGGTGACGAACAAAATCAGGTCCGCACGCGGGATGAAGTCCTCGGTGATTTCCTGATGCCGCTGCACGATCGAGTTCGTCCCCGGCGTGTCGACGAGCGTGATGTTGCGGAGAAACTCGATCGGGTAGAACTGCTCGATGACGTAGTCGGAGATCTTCCGCATCGACGGCTGTTCGGCATAGCGGAGGATGGAGATGACGTCGTCGACCGGAATCGGTCCCTCGGTGCGCAGGCGCTGACCGAACAGGGCGTTGATGAGCGACGACTTGCCGGCGTTGAATTCGCCGACGATGACGAGGGTGAAGAGATCTTCGAGCGTCGCGATCAGTTCATCGACGCGGCGGCGCTCTTCGGACTGCTCGCGCTCGAGTGTTTCGCGCAGTTCGACGAGCAAACGCTGTTCGCGGCGCAGCAGCGCCTGCACGTTGGGATCGACGACTGTGTCGAAAATGCCGGCCATCACAGGCCTCGCCCTAGCGCTTCCTCGGCGTTCGGGTGTCTTCGACGCGAATTTCTTCGCGGCGGAGGCGGACTTTTTCGGACGCGGGTTTCCGCACCTGTTTCGTCCGGATGTAGAGCTCTTCGCGAAGCATGATCCGCTTCTCGACGACGGTGATCTCTTCCATGACCGGGATGATCAGCGTGTCGCCTTCGCGGCGCGGTTTGGCCGGCTTTTTCAGCCAGGTATTGCGCGCGACGTGCTCGATCTCGATCTGGTCTTCGAGCGTGGACGTGTCGATGGTCTCGACCCGCTCGGTGACGGTCTTCGACACGCGCACGCTGCCGCGGTCGACCGCACGTTTGGACACGTGCGCGGTTTCTTCGACGACAGGAATGACGACTTCGGTTTTCTTCATAAAACTCCGGTGGAGGACAGGCAGTGCCTGCCCTCCGACCGAGTCACTTCAAATCTACTGCCGACCCTGGTCGTAGCCGTACCGGACCGCGTCTTTGAACCGTTCCCACGTGCCTTTGTTGCGCATCTCCCACTTCGACTGAACGTCCGATTCGACGGTCGACCAGTCGCCGCCGCTGCCGGCGAGGTCATGGCCGTAGCGGTAGGCGTGCGAGTAGCCGCTGTCGTAGTCCCAGCCGCTGTCTGCGAAGTTCTGGTTGTAGTGCGTGCGATAGGAGTCTTCGACCGAGTCGAACGTGCGCATCGATGAGGCCGAGGTGGTGCGGTTGACGTCGGTGATCGCTTCGACTCTCACGTCGCTGCGGCGCACCGTATCGTTGATCTGCTCGGTGCGCTCGCGCGCTTCCTTGCCGACCACGACTTCTTCGACCACGCGGGCCCGTTTTTCAACGACCGCTTCTTCCGACATTTCGCGCATTTCGATGGTCGAGTTCTCGAACGCGTGCATGTCACCCGGCTGCACTTCCCGGTTCACGGGACGGCGCTCGACGGTTACATGCTCTTCATGCAGGCTGACGGTTTCGTGGACCGGAGTCTCGGTCACTTCCTTGTGGACGCGGACGCCGCCCGTTTCGACGGTCCGCTTGCCGACGGCGAGCTCCTCTTCCACCACCGGAATGCTTGCTTCCTGATCGCGCGTGCGACCGATCATCTTGTCGTCTTCGCGCAGGGTCGAGTTCGTATCGATATTGCGATTCAGAATCTCTTCTTCACGTGTTGCCATGAATCCTCCTGGGCAGTTGTATTTGCCTTCGTAAGGCCAAATAACTGATTGCATGGAGGGTGCCGCGGCTGACGTTTCGAGTCGTCCGATTCGACTTACTTTTCGCGCGGCACGCGAACGGTCACGGACCGCGGGACGCTGACGAGCGTGAGCGGCGTGTCGAGCGTGAACAACTCGCCGTCGATGCCGACCTTCACCCGTCCGCGCGGCGATTGCACGCGCATCGATGTCGTTCGAAATGACGTGAATCCCTCGATCTCGCGCACGTGGCCGGTCATGTAGCGGCCGATGAGTTTTGCGAGCTGCCAACGCGATCGATGCGAGAGCCAGTAGACGGAGAGTTTTCCTTCGGTGAGCGTTTCGCGCGGCGCCTCGATGCCGAAGCGCTCGAGGTCGTAAGAGTTGTTCGAGACCATGAAAACGTGCGTGCGCAGCATCTCCTGCTGCGCTTCCGCTTCGACCGTCAACGTCACGTGCGGATATTTGCGCAGCGTGCGGTAGATCGCGTAGATGCGCGCACGCCAGCGCGGGTAATCGCGGCCGCGCTCTTCGCGCCGCGCGACCATTTCGGGGTAGAGACCAAGTGACACGTTGTTGATGAAGAAGCGTTCGTTGATGCGTGCCGCGTCGATCGAACGCGAATCGCCATTCAGTGCGACGTCGAGCGCCTCGTTCCAATCGAGCGGAATGCCGAGGTCGCGTGCGAAGTGGTTGTAGGTCCCGGTTGGGATCACGCCGAGGATGAGCGGCGTCTGCGCGAGCGCCTGCACGACGTGATGCACGGTGCCGTCGCCGCCGGCGGCGATGAAGAGGTTCGTTCCCGTCGCGGCGCGCTCGCCGATCGCCTTGACGCAGTCGACCTGCGGGCCGAGCTCGATCACCTCCACTCCGGCCGTGCGCGCCGCGTCGACGAGCGCATCCGTGTCGGCGCGAGTGCCGGAGTTGCGGTTCAGAAACAGGGTCGCGGTCGCGGGCAATTTCGGCCTCATGTGTGGCGTTCCAAGCGCCGTCGATGCGAAAACTCGGTCTTTTTCTCGTGCTCCTGCAGATTATCGCCCTCTCGGTCAGTGCCGCCGGACCCGACTGCTCGCTCTGCACAGGCCTCGCCGGTCACGACGGCAGCGCCGCTCCGGCGCTGGTGCGGCTCACGGCCGCTGACTATCCGGCGTACACGGCCGCGAATCCGGCGCAGGTCGCAATCGTGATCGAGTATCCAGCGGCGACACTGGAAGAGGTCGAGCAGCAGACACGCGCCATCATTGACTGGGCGCGCGGCCGCGGACCGTTCGACGCCATCGGCATCACCATCCCGAACGCCGACGCCACTCTGATGTCGTATGCGATCAAGCGGCTCGCCGTGTCCGCGCAGGGGCAGGCGGTGGCGCAGCGCATCATCGCCGCGCCGGCCGGAACCGCTGCGCTCGCACCGCTTTTCGACAACGGCGCATCCGCGTACATCGACGCGCTGGTTGTCGACGCGCCGGCCGTGCCCGAGACCGCCGTTTTTCTCGCGGAGCGCGATCCTTCGAAAAAGATCTTCGCGGTCGTTCCGATCACTTCCGCCAATCCGCTGTTCGACCTCGCCGCCACGTTCGCGGCCGGCGCGACGCGCGCGTATGCAGTCGGTGACGTCAGCGCGGCGTCGCTCGCGCAGTTCAATCGCTCGATGACCGGCGACTGGGCGTACGACGCAACGAACAAAGTCGCGGTGCTCGATGCGAAAGGGGCGACGGTCGACATGCCGGTGCTCGGCTTCGTGCGCGGGGAGGATCTCCGCACGATGTTCATCGCGCGCGGCGACGCGGCCGGCTCTTCGATCCTCTCGCTGCCGGCCGATCGTTACGCGAAACCGCGCCGCACCGACAACAGCGACATCACCGACACCGGCCGCCGCGGCACGCAACTGCTGGTCGGCGTGCCGCCACAGACCACGGCGACGAAGCAGGGCTTCGCCGTGATCGTCGATTACACCGAAAAGGTCGATCCAACCGCGGTCCGCGAGACGCTCGACGTCGCGACCGAGCGCGGCATCACGGTCGAGGAGATCATCCGCAATCATCAGGCGTATGACGCGTATCAGGAGTCGATTCAGCCGCGGTACGTCGCGCTCAACACCACCCGTTTGCGCTTCGACATCGGCGGCGGCGCCGAGGCGCTCGAGGCGGCGATCTCGGGCGACTACTTCTCCGATCCGCAGGGCCGCGCCGACTGGGTCTGGTCGGACTTTTACATCAACGGTGTGAAGTGGAAGTACGGGCGCATCCCGGAGCTGCCGCTGCTGCAGCCGGAAAAAGTGACGCAGCTTCCGCTCGATATTCACCTCTCGAACGAGTACCGCTATGAGCTGGTGCGCACCACCGAAGTCCTCGGATACCGCGTTTACGAAGTGCGATTCTCGCCGCCGCCGAATGCGCCGGCCGAGCTGCCTCTGTATCGCGGCACTGTGTTCATCGATTCGAAGACGTGGGCGCGCGTGCGCATCAACATGGTGCAGCTCAATCTCGCGGGCGAGATTCTGTCGAACGAGGAGCGCGTCGACTTTTTGCCGTTTGCGCGCGACACGAAGACGCCGCTTAGCGCAGCGGCCGTTGCCACCGCCGATCCGCGGACGCTGATCTGGCTTCCGCACACCGTCACCGCGCAGCAGGTGATCTCGGCCGCGGGACGTGCGAGTGTCGTGCAGCGCTCGACGACGTTCGAGAACTTTCGCCTCGAGCCGGCGGAGTACGAGGCGATGCTCGCGTCGGCGTCGGCATCCGACGCGCGGATGGTGCGCGAAACGGAAGCGGGTCTGCGCTATCTCGAGAAGCGCGACGGCCAGCGCGTGGTGAAGGAAGGCTACGACACGGCGCAGATGTTCGCCCTCGGCGGCATTCATCACGATCCAGGTCTGGCGTTCCCGGTCGTGCCGCTCGGCGGCATCGACTACTTCAATTTCAATCTGCTCAACAAAGGCATTCAGACGAATGTCTTCTTCGCCGGTGTGGTGCTCGCCGCGAACGCGACGCATCCGAATGTCGGCGGCACGCGCACGAATATCGGCGTCGACTTTTTCGGCCTCGGCATTTCGACGGAGAGCCAGATCTTCCGCGGTGGACTGGAGCGCCCCGAAGAGCGAGTCACGTCGCGGCCGATGGGCATGTTCGTGCGCGCGGGACATCCATTCGCGCAATTCGGCAAAGTCGACGTTTCGTTCGGCGTCTCGCATCTGAGTTTCGGACGTGCCGATGACACCGCCGCGTCGTTCGTCGAGCCGAGCAGCACGTTCACGTTCACGCCGAGCATCGAGGTGCGTTACGCGCGCCGCGGCTGGACCATGAGCGCGTCGTACGACTACAACCGCCGCAGCAACTGGGAGCCGTGGGGCAATCTGTCGGAGTACTCGCCCGAGCAGAAGACCTTCACGCGCTTCGGCGCCGCGATCGGCAAGAGCTTCTACTTGCCGCGTTTTCAGCGCATCGGCGTCGACTTCAATTACGTCGACGGCCAGCGCCTCGATCGCTTTTCCAAGTACGAGCTCGGCTTCTTCGGCGCGCAGCGCGTGCACGGCGTGCAGTCCGGCAGCGTGCGCGCCGAGAAGATGTTGATCGGACATCTCTCGTACGGTTTCGTCTTCTCGCAGCAGTTCCGCATCGAAGCGTTCTATGACCACGCCCTGCTCGACGACACCACCGCCGGCTGGCGCGCCGAGCCCATCCAGGGCCTCGGCATCGCCGGCCAGACCGTCGGCCCCTACGGCACCCTCGTCCGCCTCGACATCGGCAAAACCATCGGCCGCAACGCGCAGGACGGGTTCGTGGCGAACGTGGTGTTTTTGAAGCTGTTCTGACACGCGCAGCGTGTCAGAACAGTCCCGAGCGAAGCGAGGGACCTGGCGGGGGGCCGGCGCGGATTCTTCCCAGTCTCCGCGTGAGATCTGGCGAACGCATCAACCCCTCTGTCATCCCGAGCGTAGTCGAGGGACCTGGGAGGGAGGGGCGCGCAAGGCAT
>DASVRB010000683.1:0-21114 GCA_036388835.1 Thermoanaerobaculia bacterium
CGCCCGCCGCTCCACCTGTTGGGCCGCCATTCACCCGCGCTAAATCGTTGCGGAATAAGCCCGACATAGGTGCCGTTAGGGCTGGTCCGGGCTTGACAAAGTCCAAAATCCCCGCGTAGAGTGCGCGGGTTTTCCCGTCCGGGACCAATTGTCAGCTGTACGTGTCTTCAGAAGGATAAGTAACGAATGCCAACGATCAACCAGCTTGTTGCCAAGGGCCGTGACGCCGTCAAGTACAAGACGAAGTCGCCGGCACTGCAGTCGAGCCCGCAGAAGCGCGGCGTCTGCACGCGCGTGTACACGTCGACCCCGAAGAAGCCGAACTCCGCACTCCGCAAGGTTGCCCGTGTGCGCCTCACGAACGGTGTCGAAGTCACGACCTACATCCCCGGTGTCGGTCACAACCTCCAGGAGCACTCGATCGTGCTCATCCGCGGTGGCCGTGTGAAGGACCTGCCGGGTGTTCGTTACCACGTCATCCGTGGCACGCTCGACGCCGTTGGCGTGGCCAAGCGCAATCAGAGCCGTTCGAAGTACGGCGCGAAGCGCCCGAAGAAGGCGTAAAGGTTCAAGGATCCAACGATGCCGAGAAGACGTGAAGTTCCCAAGCGCGAGATCCTGCCGGATCCGGTTTACAACAGCCAGCTCGTCACCAAGTTCATCAACTCGCTGATGTCCGACGGCCGCAAGTCGGTCGCCGAGCGGGTGTTCTACGGCGCCCTCAAAAAGGTCGAGGATCGTGCGAAAGACGATCCGCTCAAGCTCTTCAAGAAGGCGATCGACAACGTCAAGCCGGCGCTCGAAGTGAAGAGCCGCCGCGTTGGCGGATCGAACTATCAGGTTCCGATCGAAGTCCGTCCGACGCGCCGCACCGCTCTCGCGATCCGCTGGGTGATCTCGTACGCTGCCTCGCGCGGCGAGAAGACGATGATCGACAAGCTCGCGGGCGAGATCATGGATGCGGCGAACAATCGCGGCAACGCGATCAAGAAGCGCGAAGACACGCACAAGATGGCGGAAGCCAACAAGGCGTTTGCGCACTATCGCTGGTAGCGGATTTCCGCCGCCACCAAAACCGTTGTAGAATAGCCGGCCCTGCTCACGGCGGGGCCCACGCAGTACCAGCAGCACCAACTCAGCAGCTTTCCGTAGCTCCGTCTCGACCGGATAACACAGAACAGGTTCTGCGGTTCCGGACCGAGCAACGGGAAACAAACAACTGAATCAACTTGCATCACCTCCTCAACAGGAGGTGTGCGCGTATCGGCAGGCGCCGGTATGCGTGTGTTTCGCCCTGAAGAGAACAAAAAATGGCACGTCAGGTACCTCTCGAGAAAACGCGCAACATCGGCATCATGGCTCACATCGATGCCGGTAAGACGACGACCACCGAGCGCATCCTCTACTACACCGGTATCACTCATAAGATCGGTGAAGTGCACGAGGGCACTGCGACCATGGACTGGATGGTCCAGGAGCAGGAGCGCGGCATCACCATCACCTCCGCCGCGACCACCGCGAAGTGGGGCGACACGCGCATCAACATCATCGATACCCCGGGCCACGTCGACTTCACGGTCGAGGTCGAGCGCTCGCTGCGCGTCCTCGACGGCGCGGTCGGCGTCTTCTGCGCGGTCGGTGGTGTCGAGCCGCAGTCCGAAACGGTCTGGCGTCAGGCCGACAAGTACGGCGTTCCGCGCATCGCGTTCGTCAACAAGATGGACCGCATCGGTGCGAACTTCGAGAATGTCGTCGGTCAGATCCGCGGCAAGCTCGGCAAAAACGCGGTTCCCCTGCAGCTCCCGATCGGCGCCGAGGACAAGTTCAAGGGCGTCATCGACCTCGTGCAGATGAAGGCGCTCGTCTTCAAAGACGAGACCCTCGGCGCAAAGTACGACGTCGAAGAGATCCCGAGCGAGCTCCGCGCGGAAGCCGAGAGCTACCGCGAAAAGATGGTCGAATCGATCGCCGAATCGCATGACGAGCTGCTCGAGAAGTACCTCGCGGGCGAGACCCTCGAGGTCGGCGAGCTCAAGGCTGCGCTGCGCGACGCCACGATCCACCAGAAGATCACCCCGGTGCTCTGCGGCACGGCCTTCAAGAACAAGGGCGTGCAGCCGCTGCTCGACGCGGTCGTCGACTATCTCCCGAGCCCGATGGACATTCCGCCGGTCAAGGGGATCAATCCGGATGACGAGTCGTTCATGGAGCGTCAGGCTTCGGACGCGGCGCCGTTCTCCGGTCTCGTCTTCAAGATCATGACCGACCCGTTCGTCGGCCAGCTCGCGTTCTTCCGCGTCTACTCGGGCCGTGTCGAGTCGGGCAGCTCCGTGCTGAACTCGACCAAAGGGACGACCGAGCGCGTCGGCCGCCTGCTGCAGATGCACGCGAACAAGCGCGAAGAGATCAAGGAAGTTCTCGCCGGCGACATCGGCGCGGCCGTCGGTCTGAAGTCGGTCACCACCGGCGACACGATCTGCGATCCGAAGCACGCGATCGTCCTCGAGACGATGGTCTTCCCGGAGCCGGTCATCGCGGTTGCGATCGAGCCGAAGACGAAGGGCGACCAGGAAAAGATGGGCGTCGCGCTCGCGAAGCTGATGCAGGAAGATCCGACGTTCAAAGTCCACACGGACCCGGAAACCAACCAGACCATCATCCGCGGCATGGGCGAGCTGCACCTCGAGATCATCGTCGACCGCATGGTCCGCGAGTTCAATGTCGGTGCGAACGTCGGCAAGCCGCAGGTCGCGTACCGCGAGGCCATCACCAAGAAGTCCGAGGCGGAAGGCAAGTTCGTTCGTCAGTCGGGTGGTAAGGGTCAGTACGGTCACGTCAAGATGCGCTTCGAGCCGATGCCGGAAGGCGGGTTCGAGTTCGTCAACGAGATCGTCGGCGGCTCCGTCCCGCGCGAGTTCATCAAGCCGACCGAGCAGGGCATCAAGGAAGCGCTCGAGCGCGGCATCGTCGCCGGCTATCCGATGACCGGCGTGCGGGCGATTCTGTACGACGGTTCGTACCACGACGTCGACTCCTCGGAAATGGCGTTCAAGATCGCCGGCTCGATGGCCTTCCAGGAAGGCGCGAAGCGGGCGAACCCGATTCTCATGGAGCCGATCATGGACGTCGAAGTCGTGACGCCGGAGGATTACGCCGGCGACGTCATGGGCGATCTGTCTCGCCGTCGCGGCAAGATCCAGCAGATGGAAGAGCGTGCCGGAGCGAAGGTCATCCGCGCCCACGTCCCGCTCTCCGAGATGTTCGGTTACGCAACGCAGGTGCGGTCGATGTCGCAGGGCCGCGCGAGCTACACCATGCAGTTCCTGGCTTATGAGCCGGCCCCGAAGAACGTCGCCGAAGAGGTGATTTCCAAGAGCGCCGGAGCAACGCAGCGCGTCTGAGGATCCTGACGGATCCACGAATTTTCGAAGAAGAAATCAGGAGGTTAGATCTCAATGGCCAAAGAGAAATTCGACCGCAGCAAACCGCACGTGAACATCGGCACGATTGGTCACGTCGACCACGGCAAGACCACGCTGACGGCTGCCATCACCCGCATCCTCGCGTCGAAGGGCACGGCTTCGTTCGTCGCCTTCGATCAGATCGACAAGGCTCCGGAAGAGCGTGAGCGCGGTATCACCATCGCGACCGCGCACGTCGAGTACTCGACCGAGAAGCGCCACTACGCGCATGTCGACTGCCCGGGCCACGCCGACTACGTCAAGAACATGATCACCGGCGCCGCGCAGATGGACGGTGCGATCCTCGTGGTCGCCGCCACCGACGGCCCGATGCCGCAGACCCGCGAGCACATCCTGCTCGCCCGTCAGGTCGGCGTGCCGGCGATGGTCGTCGCCCTCAACAAGGTCGACGCCGCCGATCCGGACCTCCTCGAGCTCGTCGAGCTCGAAGTCCGCGAGCTGCTCTCCAGCTATGACTTCCCGGGCGATGACATTCCCATCGTTCGCGTCTCGGCCCTCAAGGCGCTCGAGTCGGGCGACCACTCCTCGGAGTGGGGCCAGAAGATCATCGAGCTCATGGACGCCGTCGACTCGTACATTCCGATGCCGGAGCGCGCGATCGACAAAGACTTCCTGATGCCGGTCGAAGACATCTTCTCGATCTCGGGCCGCGGCACCGTCGTCACGGGCCGTATCGAGCGCGGAATCGTCAAGGTCGGTGAGGAAATCGAGATCATCGGCATCCGCCCGACGGTCAAGAAGGTCGTCACCGGCGTCGAGATGTTCCGCAAGCTCCTCGATCAGGGTCAGGCGGGCGACAACGTCGGCCTCCTGCTCCGCGGTGTGGAGCGCAAGGACGTCGAGCGTGGTCAGGTCTGCGCGAAGCCGGGCTCGATCAAGCCGCACACGAAGTTCAAGGCCGAGGTGTACATCCTGACGAAGGAAGAAGGCGGCCGCCACACCCCGTTCTTCAACGGCTACCGTCCGCAGTTCTACTTCCGTACGACCGACGTCACCGGCACCGCGGCTCTGGCCGAAGGCGCCGAGATGGTGATGCCGGGCGACAACACCTCGCTGACCATCAGCCTCATCGCCCCGATCGCGATGGAGAAGGGTCTGCGGTTCGCGATTCGTGAGGGTGGCCGCACCGTCGGCGCCGGCACGGTCACGGACATCATCGAGTAAATCCTCTTGTGCGAGGGCAGGCGGAAACGCCTGTCCTCCACCTGTTCTTTGTAAGGGTACGAAACCATGATGAACGAAAAGATCCGCATCCGACTCAAGGCTTACGACTACCGCGTGCTCGACCAGTCGACCTCCGAAATCGTCGACACGGCCAAGCGCACCGGAGCCAAGGTGGCGGGCCCGATTCCGCTGCCGACGCAGATCTCCAAGTACACGGTCCTGCGCAGCCCGCACGTCGACAAGAAGTCGCGTGAGCAGTTCGAGATGCGGACGCACAAGCGGCTGCTCGACATTCTCGAGCCGACGACGCAGACGGTGGACGCCCTGATGAAGCTCGAGCTTCCGGCCGGCGTCGACGTCGAGATCAAGGCGTTCGGCAAATGAACGACGCGCGATAGCGCGGCGTTCATCCTGAGGCGCGAAGACGCCGAAGGATCTCGCGCCGGCTAGTACGCAGGGGATCCTTCGCCGTCTCCGCGGCTCAGGATGACAGACACAACACAAGAACCCTTCACGGGTTCCAAGGTGGAAAGACTAAACAAATGGCAATCGAAGGAATCATTGGCAAGAAGGTCGGGATGACCCAGGTGTTCGCCGAAGACGGCGCCCTGATTCCGGTCACGGTCATCCAGGCCGGTCCCTGCCTCGTGGTCCAGAAGAAGACGAGCGACAAGGACGGCTACAACGCCGTGCAGATCGGTCTCGTCGAGAAAATCTCGAACCGCCGCGTCACCAGCGCGCTGCGCGGACACTTCGAGAAAGCCGGCGTGCAGCCGGTGCGCACGCTCGCGGAAGTGCCGTACAGCGGCGACGCGAACGTCGGCGACCGCGTGCAGGTCGACATCTTCAAGCCGGGCGACTCGATCGACGTGGTCGGTCAGTCGAAGGGCAAGGGCTTCCAGGGCGTCGTCAAGCGCCACGGATTCGGCGGCGGCCGCGAGTCCCACGGCTCGATGTTCCACCGCGCTCCCGGCTCGATCGGCGCCTCGGCGTTCCCGTCGCGCGTCATGAAGGGCATGCGCATGGGCGGCCGGATGGGCGGCGACCAGGTCACGGTCAAGAACCTCCGCGTCGCGAAAATCGACGTCGAGAACAACCTGCTCTACATCCGCGGCGCCGTCCCGGGTGGTCGCAACGGCCTCGTGTACGTGAGCTTTTCGAAAAACGGAAAGCGGGGTGAGTAATGCCGACCATTGACATCAAGAACTGGGACAACAAAACGGTCGGCTCGATCGACCTGCCGGAAGAGATCTTCGCGTATCCGTACAAGGAGCATCTCGTCCACGAAGCCGTGCGTAATTACCTCGCCGGCCTCCGCCAGGGCACGCACAAGACCAAGACCCGCTCCGAAGTCAGCGGCTCCGGCAAAAAGCCGTTCCGTCAGAAGGGCACCGGCCGCGCGCGTCAGGGTGGAGCGCGTCCGCCGATCCACCGCCACGGCGGTACGGTCTTCGGTCCGCAGCCCCGCGACTACTCGTACAAGATGAACACGAAGGAGAAGAAGGCCGCCCTCAAGTCGGCTCTCTCCCAGCGCGTCAAAGAAGGAAAGTTCGTCGTCGTCAACGACATGGCCGTCGACGAATTGAAGACCAAGTCCTTCGCGCAGAAAGTCGCGAACATCGGCGTCGAAGGGAAGGCCCTTCTCATCGACACGATGGAGAACACGAATGCGGTTCTCGCGTCGCGCAACAACCCGAAGCTCAACTTCGTCGACGCGCTGCACGTCAACGTGTACGACGTCGTCAACAGCCGCTACATCGTCCTGAGCCAGGCCGCGCTGGACCGTCTGACGGAGGCACTCAGCAATGAACGCTAATCAGGTCATCCGCCGGCCGCTCGTCACCGAGAAGTCGACCATCCTGCGCGAAGAAGGCAACGTCCTCGCGTTCGAAGTCGATCCGTCCGCGAACAAGATCCAGGTCAAGAGCGCTGTCGAAGAGCTCTTCAAGGTGAAGGTCGAAGACGTCCGCCTCTTCAACGTGCGCGGAAAAATGAAACGGATGGGCCGCTTCGTCGGCAAGCGCCGCGACTGGCGCAAGGCGTACGTGCGGCTCAAAGCAGGGGAAAAGGCGCCCGAGTTCGTCGAGGGCGTGTAGTACCGCTCCCCGCATAACCAGCCGATAAAGAAAGAACACTATGGCTACGAATCGATATAAGCCGACTTCACCCGGCATCCGGTTCCAGACTCACGCTTCGTTCAAGGAAATCACGAAGGCGACTCCGGAAAAGGCACTGACCAAGGGCAAACCGAAGACCGGCGGACGTAACAGCAAGGGCCGCATCACGTCGCGCTTCATCGGCGGCGGCCACAAGCAGAAGTACCGCGACATCGACTTCAAGCGCGACAAGCGCGGGATTCCCGCGAAAGTTGCGGCGATCGAGTACGACCCGAACCGCACCGCGCACATCGCGCTGCTGCACTACGTCGACGGCGAGAAGCGCTACATCCTCGCGCCGAACGGCCTCGCGGTCGGCACCACGATCGTTGCCGGCGAGGAAGCCGACATCCTGGTGGGCAACGCCCTCCCGCTGTCGAAGATCCCGCTCGGTACGGTCATCCACAACATCGAGCTCAAAGAAGGCAAGGGCGGCCAGATGGTCCGTTCCGCCGGAGCCGGTGCGCAGCTCATGGCCCGCGAGGGCGACTGGGCCACGCTCCGCCTCCCCTCGGGCGAGATGCGCAAAGTGCACGTTCGCTGCTACGCGACCATCGGTCAGGTCGGCAACCTCGAGCACGAGAACATCTCGTACGGCAAGGCCGGCCGCACCCGTCACCTCGGCAAGAAGCCGCACAACCGCGGTGTCTCCATGAACCCGGTCGACCACCCGCTCGGTGGCGGCGAGGGCAAGACCTCCGGCGGCCGTCACCCGGTCAGCCCGTGGGGCCAGCCCACCAAGGGCTACAAGACGCGCCGCAACAAGCAGACGACCAAGTTCATCGTCAAGCGGAGAACCAAGTAATGCGTTCAATGAAAAAAGGTCCGTTCGTGGATCACCACCTCGAGAAGAAGGTGGAGACGATGAACCGCGAGCGCGACAAGAAAGTCATCAAGACGTGGTCGCGCCGCTCGACCGTCACGCCCGACATGGTCGGTCACACGATCGCGGTGCACAACGGCCGGAAATTCACCCCCGTTTACATCTCCGAGAACATGGTCGGTCACAAGCTCGGCGAGTTCTCGCTGACCCGCACCTTCAAGGGCCACAGCGGCAAGAAGGTCGAAAAGTCGGCGAGACCGGCAGGGAAGTGACGGCGCAGCCGTCCTCCTGAGCAAGGCGAAGGATCAAAATTATGGAAGCAACCGCAACTCTCAGATACCTGAAAGCGTCGCCCCAGAAGGTCCGCCTCGTGGCCGATCTCGTGCGCGGCAAGAAAGTGGAGGAAGCTTTGAACATCCTCCGCTTCACGCGCAAAGCGGTGGCGAAGGACCTCGAGAAGCTTCTTCGCTCGGCCATCGCCAACGCGGAGAACAACGAAACGGGCGCGGACGTCGACGACCTCGTGGTCTCGAAGATCTACGTCAACGAAGGACCGCGTGAGAAGCGCATCCTGCCCGCACCGATGGGCCGCGCCTATCAGATTCAGAAGCGGAAGGCGCACGTCACCGTGCATGTCTCGGATGAAGTGAAAGCTGTCAACGAGCGCAGCGGCGGCAAGGGCCGCGCCCGCGCCAGGAAACAGGGGTAATCGATGGGTCAGAAGGTCAATCCTTACGGTTTTCGGCTGGGCTTCAACAAGACCTGGCACTCGCGCTGGTTCGCGGGGAAGAACTACGCCGAGACGCTGCATCGCGATCTGAAGCTTCGCGACGATCTCAAAGGCCGCCTCAGCCACGCCGGCGTGTCGGAGATCGACATCGAGCGTACGGCGAACAAGATGCGCATCAACATCTACACCTCGCGCCCGGGCATCATCATCGGCCGCAAAGGTGCGGAAGTGGACAAGCTGCGCGATGAGCTCCAGAAGCTCGTCAACGGCGAGGTCTACATCAACATCCAGGAGATCCAGCGTCCGGAGCTCGACGCGCAGCTTGTGGCCGAGAACATCGCCACCCAGCTCGAGCGCCGTATCGCGTTCCGCCGCGCCATGAAGAAGGCCATGGAATCGGCCTTCCGCTTCGGCGCGAAGGGCATCAAGGTCCGCGTGGGCGGCCGTCTCAACGGTTCCGAGATCGCGCGCTCCGAGTGGTATCAGGATGGTCGTCTCCCGCTGCACACGCTCAAGGCCGACATCGACTACGGTCTGGCCGAGGCGCATACGACGTACGGAATCATCGGCGTCAAAGTGTGGCTGTTCAAAGGCGAGATGGCCAAGACGCGCTCGCGCCGCCGCGGGCAGTAATCGAAGTTCAGTAATCCAGGAGAAACCGCATCATGTTGATGCCGAAGAAGGTCAAATTCAGAAAGCAGCAGCGCGGACGTCGCCGCGGACTCGCCACGCGCGGGGCCAAGGTCTCGTTCGGCGATTTCGGGCTGCAGGCACTCGAGGCGGGCTGGGTCACGGCGCGCCAGATCGAAGCGGCGCGTATCGCGATGACCCGTCACGTCAAGCGCGGCGGCAAGATCTGGATCCGCATTTTCCCCGACAAGCCGGTCACCAAGAAGCCGCTCGAAACCCGTATGGGTAAGGGCAAGGGCGCGCCGGAAGAGTGGGTATGTGTGATCAAGCCGGCCCGCATCCTCTACGAGATGGAGGGTGTGACCCGCGAAGTCGCCGAAGAGGCATTTCGCCTGGCCGCGCACAAGCTCCCGATCCTGACGCGTTTCGTCACCCGCGAGCAGACGGAGGTCGGCGAGTAATGGCCAGCAAGAAAACCATCACCACGCTTCGCGACAAGAGCGTCGACGAGCTCCGCAGCCGCGAGCGCGACCTGCGCGAACAGCTCTTCAAGCTCCGTTTCCAGCGCGCCACCGGCCGCGTCGAGAATCCGATGAAGATGCGCCAGGTGCGCCGCGAGATCGCGCAGATCCAGACGCTCCTCAACGAGCGCGAGCGCAGCACCGCCAGCGCGTAAGGAACAGAAACATGGCAACGAAGGAAAAGAACGAGGCCTCGGCCAAAGACCAGAACGCACGCACCAAGACCGGTGTGGTCGTCTCGAACAAGATGCAGAAGACCGTGGTGGTCGCGGTCGAGAACCTCGTGAAGCACGGGATGTATCAGAAGTACATCAAGCGGACGAGCAAGTTCCTCGCGCACAGCGAACAGCCGGACATCAACGTCGGCGATCGCGTGGTGATCGAGGAGACCCGCCCGCTCTCGAAGCGGAAGCGCTGGAACGTCCGCGAAGTCCTCGAGAAGGCCAGCTAAACGTCCGTTATCAGTTGTCAGTTGTCGGTTGTCTGAGACGCCGTGCAATGACAACGGACAACCGACAACCGACAACGGTTGGGGAGACATAGTCATGATTCAAATGGGAACGATCCTCCAGGTGGCCGACAACACCGGCGCAAAGAAGATCGCCTGTATCCGGATGCGCGGCGGCTCGACCGCGGGGCAGTACGCCCGGGTCGGCGACGTCATCACGGCCTCGGTCAAGGAAGCATCTCCGGATGGAACGGTGAAGAAGGGTGCGGTCGTCAGGGCCGTCATCGTTCGCACCGTCCAGGAGACCCGCCGCCGCGACGGGTCGTACATCAAGTTCGACGACAACGCGGCCGTCCTCATCAACGACGCTCGCGAGCCGGTCGGAACCCGTGTGTTCGGCCCCGTTGCCCGCGAGCTGCGTGAGCGCAAGTTCATGAAGATCATCTCGCTCGCGCCGGAAGTCATTTAAAGGAAGCAACCATGGGACTGTACGGACGTAGCAGCAAACAGACCGAGGGCCCGCGCCCGAAGCCGCATGTGAAGAAAGGCGACACCGTCGTCGTTCTCTCCGGCAAGGACCGCGGCAAGCAGGGACGCGTTCTCCGCGTCCTCGCCACCAAAGGCAAGGCCATCGTCGAGCGCGTGAACTTCACCAAGAAGCACACCCGCCCGAATCCCGGAAAGAACATCAAGGGCGGCATCCTCGAGCGCGAGTCGGCCATCAACGTCGCCAAGCTCCAGGTGATCTGCCCGAGTTGCAACGAACCGTCGCGTACCGGCTCGCACCGTGACGAAGACGGCAACGCGGTCCGCTTCTGCCGCAACTGCAAAGCGGACCTCGGGAAATAGCCGCAGCACATCGACCTCCTCCGTACGAACGCCGGGGGAACAAAGGAACCAAGATGCCAGCAAGACTCAAAGAGCTGTACCAGAGCGAAGTCCGCAGGAAACTGCAGGACGAGTTTCAGATCAAGAACCCGATGGCGGTTCCGAAGATCGAGAAAGTCGTCCTGAACATGGGCATGGGCGAGGCGGTCTCGAACGCCAAGATCCTCGACTCCGCGGTCGAGGACCTGACCACCATCACCGGCCAGAAGCCGGTCGTCACCCGCGCCAAGAAATCGATCGCGGCCTTCAAGCTCCGCGAGGGCGTTCCCATCGGCACGATGGTCACGCTTCGCGGCGACAAGATGTACGAGTTTCTCGACCGTCTGATCAACGTCGCTCTTCCGCGAGTCCGCGACTTCCGCGGCGTGCCGACGAAGTCGTTCGACGGCCGCGGTAATTACACCCTCGGCATTCGCGACCACGTGATCTTCCCGGAGATCGACGCCGGAAAGGTCGACAAGTCGAAGGGGATGAACATCACGATCGTCACGACCGCAAAGTCCGACGAGCAGGCTCGCACGCTTCTCCGCGAGCTCGGAATGCCCTTCGGAAAATAAGGAAGAACACATGGCCAAAACTTCAATGATCGTCAAGGCTGAGCGGAAGCCGAAGTTCTCGACCCGGCAGAAGAGCCGCTGCAAACAGTGCGGACGTCCGCGCGGTTTCCTGCGCAAGTTTCAGCTCTGCCGTATCTGCTTCCGCCTGCTCTCGCTGGGTGGCTACATCCCTGGCGTGACGAAATCGAGCTGGTAGCTCGCACGACCGATTACTAGGAGTCACAGAATGTCGATGACAGATCCCATCGCGGATATGCTCACCAGAATCCGCAACGGAATTCAGTCGCGCCACGATCGCGTCGAGATGCCGAGCTCGAAGCTGAAGGTCGAAGTTGCGCGCATCCTCAAATCCGAGGGTTTCATCAGTAACTACAAGGTCGTCGCGGAAGACGGCAAGCCGCAGGCGAGCCTCCGCGTCTATCTGAAGTATTCGGAAGACGGCGAGCCCGTCATCCATGGCATCGAGCGCGTCTCGCGTCCGGGCCGTCGCGTCTACCGCGGCAAGGAAGCGATCCCCCAGGTTCTGGGTGGTCTCGGCCTGGCCATCGTCTCCACCTCGAAGGGCGTGCTCTCGGGTGCAGAGGCGGCGCGCACGGGCATCGGTGGCGAAGTCCTCTGCCAGGTCTGGTAAGGAGATCCCATGTCGCGTATTGGTAAGAAAGAGATTCCGCTGCCGAAAGGCGTCGAAGTCAGCCAGACCGGAGATGCGGTCGTGGTCAAAGGCCCGAAAGGGCAGTTGTCGACCGCGCTCGTCCCCGGGATCAGCATGAACGTCGAGAACAACGTCGTGAAGTTCGAGCGTCGTGACGACGAAGGCCGCACGCGCGCTTTCCACGGCCTCATGCGCGCCCTCGTCGCCAACAACGTCAAAGGTGTGAGCGAAGGCTTCAAGCGCGAGCTCGACATCGTCGGCGTCGGCTACCGCGCCGAGGTCAAGGGACGCGAAGTCGTCTTCCAGCTCGGCTACTCGCACCCCGTCCGCTTCGCCATCCCGGATGGCATCGACATCGTCGTCGACGCAAAGAGCGGACACATCACCATCACCGGCATCGACCGCCAGCGCGTCGGTCAGACCGCCGCGGAAATCCGCAGCCTGCGCGAGCCGGACCCGTACAAGGGCAAAGGCATCAAGTACAGCGACGAAGTCATTCGCCGCAAAGCCGGCAAGGCCGCGGGCAAATAAGGTTTTCAGTTGTCGGTTGTCAGTTGTCTGTGCAGTGCCGCGTGACGGAACGTCGCAGATCACTGACAACCGACAACCGACAACGACGGCAAAGACTAGTGGGCCGGGCATCAACCTCGGCACAGAGGACACCATGGATCAAGCGAAGCAGAGAGTTGAAGCGAGAGGCCGGATTCGTCAGCGCATCCGCCGCAAGGTGACGGGCACCACGGCGCGTCCGCGTCTGGCGGTGTTCCGCAGCCTCAAGAGCATGTACGCACAGATCATCGACGACTCGACCGGGAACACGATCGCGTCGGCGTCGAGCCTCGACAAGGACGCCGGAGCCAAAGGCTCCAACGCGGCGGCCGCAAAGGCGGTCGGCGCGCTCATCGCCAAAAAGGCGAAGGACAAGGGGATCACCAAGGTCGTTTTCGACCGCGGCGGCTACCTCTACCACGGCAACATCAAGGCGCTCGCGGATGCGGCGCGTGAGAACGGACTGGAATTCTAGGAGATCACATGCAGCGTCCAATGCAGCGTCCCGGACAGGGCTCTCCGCGCGGCGAACGTCGTCAGGATGACCGTAGCGAAAGCGGGATGATCGATAAGGTCGTCCATATCAACCGCGTGACGAAAGTCGTCAAGGGCGGTAAGAACTTCAGCTTCAGCGCGCTCGTCGTCGTCGGTGACGGCAAGGGCAAGGTGGGCTTCGGATCGGGTAAGGCCAAGGAAGTTCCGGCCGCCATCAAGAAGGGCATCGAGATCGCGAAGAAGAACATGATCACGATCGCCATGAGCGGGACCACCATCCCGCACGCGATCCTCGGCCACTACGGCGCCGGCAAGGTTCTGCTCAAGCCGGCCTCGGAAGGTACGGGTGTCATTGCCGGTGGTCCGGTCCGCGCGATTCTCGAGTCGGCCGGTATCCAGAACATCCTCACCAAGTCGCTCGGCACCGCGAACCCGCACAACGTCGTCAAGGCGACGTTCGAAGCGCTCAAGCTCCTCCGCACGGAAGAGCAGTACAAAGCGCTCCGCGGCGGCGACGAAGCGGCTGCCACGGAAGGAGCCGAGGCGTAATGGCTACCGACCGTAAAATGATTCGCATCCGCCAGATCCGCAGCGGCATCGGCTGCCCGATCGAGATGCGCGAAACGCTCAAGGCTCTCGGTCTCGGCAAAATGCACCGTGTCGCCGAGCGAGTCGACAGCAAGGAAACTCGCGGCATGATCGCGAAGATCCCGCATCTCGTCGAAGTCGTCGACTAGACCAATCCAACGAACGATGAACGATGAAGGCCGAGCGATGAACCGAACCGTTCATCCTTTGCCGTTCATCGTTGCGAGGTAATGACAATGGAACTCAATAATCTGAAACCGAAGAAGGGCGCCCGTCACGCCAAGAAGCGTGTCGGACGCGGTCCGGGATCGGGTCACGGCAAGACCGCGAGCCGCGGCGAAAAGGGACAGAAGTCCCGCTCCGGCTACAGCGGCAAGCGCGGTTTCGAAGGCGGCCAGATGCCTCTGCATCGCCGCATTCCGAAGCGCGGCTTCACCAACATCTTCAAGAAGGACTACGCGGTTGTGAACGTGTCCGACCTCGACCGTTTCGACAACGGAGCGGCAGTCGACGAGGCCACGCTCCGCCAGGCCGGCCTGGTCAAGGGTCAGCACGACGGCGTGAAGATCCTCGGCGACGGCGAGCTCTCCAAGAAGCTCACCGTCTCGGCCACGAAGTTCTCGAAGTCGGCCCGGGAGATCATCGAAAAGGCCGGCGGCACCTGCCAGGAGATTCAGTAACGTGCCGAACGTCGTCGACACCATCCGCAACATCTGGTCGATCGAGGACCTGCGCCGCCGCGTGCTCTTCACGTTCGCGCTGCTTGCGGTGTATCGCCTCGGGTCGCACATTCCGACCCCGGGCGTCGATCCTGTCGCGCTTTCCGAGTTCTTCACGGCGATGAGCGGCGGCGTGTTCGGTTTCCTCGACCTCTTCTCCGGCGGTGCGTTGCGCCGTCTCTCGGTCTTCGCCCTCGGCATCATGCCGTACATCTCGGCGTCGATCATTCTGCAGCTCCTCACCGTCGTCTGGCCTTACCTCGAGAAGCTTTCGAAGGAAGGCGAGATGGGCCGCCGGAAGATCAATCAGTACACGCGCTACGGCACGGTCGTTCTCTCGATCGTTCAGTCGCTCGGCGTCGCGTTCTGGCTGAAGGCGCAGGCTGCTCCGGGCGGCGCGCCGCTCGTTCCGCCGCACGTTCAGGACTCGCTCTGGGGCCTCGGCTTCCCGATCATGACCGTGCTGACGCTCACCACCGGCACCGCATTCATCATGTGGCTCGGCGAGCAGATCTCCGAGCGCGGCATCGGTAACGGCATCTCGCTCATCATCTTCGCCGGCATCGTGGTCGGCCTCCCGTCCGCGGTCATCCAGACCCTCGGCGACATTCGCACCGGCGAGCGCGGCATCTTCAGCATGCTCTTCCTCGTGCTGTTCATGGTTGCCGTCACGGCGTTCGTCGTCTTCATGGAGCGCGCGCAGCGCCGCATCCCGGTGCAGTACGCGAAGCGCGTCGTCGGCCGCAAGGTCTACGGCGGCTCGAACACCTACCTGCCGCTGCGCGTCAACACCGCCGGCGTCATCCCGGTCATCTTCGCCTCGTCGATCCTGGTCATCCCGAGCACCATCGCTCAGATGATCAAGCAGCCGTGGGCGACCTCGATCGGCAACCAGTTGCAGATGGGCGAGCCGCTCTACTACCTGCTGCAGGTGGCCGGCATCATGTTCTTCGCCTACTTCTACACGTCGATCGTTTTCAATCCGGTCGACACGGCAGACAACATGCGCAAGTACGGCGGCTTCATCCCGGGCATTCGCCCCGGCAAGAGGACGTCCGACTACATCGACCGCGTGCTGACGCGCATTACGTTCGTCGGCGCGATCTACCTGGCGCTGGTCTGCATCATTCCTGAGTTCCTCATCTCCGGCGTGCACGTCGGCCAGCTGCCGTTCGGCGTTGGCGGCGCGCTCGACCGTGCCCTTCCGGTCTGGTTCACGGAAGGCATGGGTCTCAACTTCTACTTCGGCGGCACCTCGCTGCTGATCGTGGTCGGCGTCGCGATGGACACGATGCAGCAGATCGAATCGCAGCTCGTCATGCGTCACTACGACGGCTTCATGAAGAAGGGCCGCATCCGCGGCCGCCGCGGCTGAGCAGAGGACGCAGCATTTTGAAGATCATCTTCATCGGACCGCCAGGCAGCGGTAAGGGCACCCAGGCGAAGCGGCTCGCGAGCCGCTTCGCCATTCCGCACATCTCCACGGGTGACATGCTGCGCGAGGCGGTCAGCTCCGGGACCGAGCTCGGCAAGCAGGCGGCGCCGATCATGTCGTCGGGCGGGCTGGTCTCGGACGACCTGATGATCGGCATCATCAACGAGCGTCTGGCGAAGGACGACGCGTCGAACGGCTTCATCCTCGACGGCTTCCCCCGGACGATCGTGCAGGCCGAAAAACTCGATGCAATCGTGAATTCCGCACCTGCTGACGAAAGCGGGAATGGCACAGATCCGCTCCGGGTTCTTCAACTGCTCGTTCCAGACGACGCAATCGTACGGCGCATCACTCTGCGACGGACGTGTGCGCAGTGCGGGGCGATTTACCACATCGAGAACAACCCTCCGGCGAAAGACAGCGTGTGTGATCGCTGTGGCGCCGAGGTCATCGCACGCGCCGACGATACCGAGGAGGCCGTGCGTAAGCGTTTGGAGTCGTTTCATCGGCAGACCATGCCGGTGGCGGCGTACTACAAGTCGAAGAACATTCTTCGCGAAGTCGACGGGATCGGTCCCGTCGATGAGGTCTTTGAACGAATAGAGAAGTCCCTGGCATGATCCGGAGGAAGGCGTGCTCGATCGCATGAAGGGACCGACACTGAAAAGCCGCGATGAGATCGCGACGATGGACCGGGTGAACCGGATCGTCGTCGAGATCCTCGAAATCATGCGTGCGATGGTCAAGCCTGGCGCGACCACGGCGCAGATGAATGCGGTTGCTGAAGAGGAGCTGGCCAAACGCGGCGCGAAGTCGCCGTTCAAAGGTTACGCTCCGATGGGCCTGCCGCCGTATCCGGCGGTAGTCTGTTCGTCGGTCAATGATGTGATCGTGCACGGCATCCCGAACCGCAACAAGCTGCAGGAAGGCGACGTGCTCGGCCTCGATTTCGGGGCGATCTTCGAAGGCTTCGTCGGCGATGCGGCGATCACGGTTCCGGTCGGCAACGTCACGCCTCGCGCGGAAGAGCTGATGCGGACCACCAGGGAATGCCTCGAGCTCGCGACCGAGGAAATGCGTCCGGGAAGGCATCTTGGAGACATCGGTGCGGCCGTGCAGGAGCACGCCGAATCGCGTGGCTTCCATGTCATCCGGACGTTCGTCGGTCACGGCATCGGCCGGAAGATGCATGAGGAACCGCAGGTCTACAACTATGGCCGCCGCGGACGCGGCCTGGAGCTGCGCGAGGGGATGGTCCTGGCGATCGAGCCGATGCTTTGCGAGATCGGGTCGAAACTCCGCTCGCGCATCGAGCGGGCCGGGGCGAATGGAGTGATCCAGGACGTACGCACCGATGCGGACGGCTGGACCGCGCGGACCGTCGACGGCGGCCTCGCGGCGCACTTCGAGAATTCGGTCGCCGTCACTGCCAACGGACCATGGGTCCTCGGCAAATGAGCGGCCGGGCAGGAAACGTAAAGGAAGGTATGTCGAAGGAAGAAGCGATTGAAGTGACAGGAACGGTCCTGGAGACGTTGCCCAACGCGATGTTCCAGGTCGAGCTGGAGAACAAGCACAAAGTCTTGGCTCACATCTCCGGCAAGATGAGAAAGCACTTCATCCGCATTCTTCCGGGCGACAAGGTGCTGGTCGAGCTCTCGCCGTACGATTTGACGCGCGGGCGCATTACCTATCGGTACAAGTAGGGTCTTGAAAAAATGAAAGTCCGTTCTTCAGTCAAGCGTATCTGCACGAAATGCAAGGTCGTCCGGCGTCAGGGCGTCATTCGGATCATCTGTGAGAATCCGAAGCACAAACAGCGTCAGGGCTAATCAGGAGCTAATACTCAAATGGCACGTATCGCGGGTGTGGATCTTCCACTGAACAAGCGGGTCGAAGTCGGCCTGACGTACATCTTCGGCATCGGACGCACGCGCTCGAGCACCATCCTCGAGCAGGCGGGTGTCGACAGAAACATCCGGGTCAAGGATCTCAGCGAGGATGACGTTCGCAAGATCCGCCAGGTCATCACCGACGAAGGAAAAGTCGAAGGCGATCTGCGCAAGGACATCGGTCTCGACATCAAGCGTCTGATGGAGATCAACTGCTACCGCGGCATGCGCCACCGTCGCGGCCTCCCGGTGCGCGGACAGCGGACGCACACCAACGCGCGTACGCGCAAGGGACCGCGCAAAGGTGCGGTCGCCGGCAAGAAGAAAGCTACCAAGAAGTGACGGTGCGATCCGCACCGTCATCCTGAGCGCAGCGAAGGATCTCGGGCGCATCGCAGCGAAGGATCCGAAGGACATAAAGCATGGCAACTGCACGTGGACCGAAAGCGGGCGCTCGTCGCGCCGGCACCAAGCGTAAAGAGCGGAAGAACGTTCCGCACGGCGTCGCGTCGATCGCGGCGACTTTCAACAACACCATCGTGGCGATCACCGATCCGACCGGAAACATCCTGTCGTGGTCGAGCGCCGGCCGCATCGGCTTCAAGGGCTCCCGCAAGGGCACCCCGTTCGCCGCGCAGGTTGCTGCTCAGAACGCGGCTCAGCTCGCGCAGGAGCACGGCATCCGCTCGGTCGACGTCAAGGTGAAGGGCCCGGGCGCCGGCCGTGAATCGGCCATCCGCGCGCTCGCGGCGAGCGGCCTCGACATCAAGTCGATCAAGGACGTCACCCCGATCCCGCACAACGGCTGCCGGCCGCCGAAGCGCCGCCGCGTCTGAGCCGACCCGAATCTGCTTAGTTTTGCCGGCGCGAGTTGCGCCGGCTGTTGTCTCGTACGGCGCGCAGCAGCCGCCGTACACGCAACGCGCCATGGTGGCGCGGGTGCGAACGTCGAGGAGGCCTAGTGGCTCGTTACACAGACCCCGTCTGCCGGCTTTGCCGTCGCGAGGGAATGAAGCTGTTTCTCAAGGGCGATCGCTGTTTCAAGGACAAGTGCTCGATCGAGCGCCGCAACTACGCGCCTGGCCAGCACGGACGCCGCCGTTCCAAAGTGCTCGGATACGGCCTGCAGCTTCGTGAAAAACAGAAGGTCAAGCGCATTTACGGTTTGCTCGAGAGCCAGTTCCGGCTCTACTTCCACCGCGCCGCCAGCAAGACCGGCGTCACCGGTGAGAACCTGCTCCGTCAGCTCGAGCTCCGGCTCGACAACGTGGTTTACTCCCTCGGGTTCGCCGCTTCGCGCCCCCAGGCGCGCCAGCTCGTTCGCCACGGTCACGTGGAAGTGAACGGCAAGAAGATCAACATCCCCTCGTACCAGCTCCGCAAGGGCGATGTGATCCAGGTTCGTGAGAAGAGCCGCAAGAACGACCAGATCCGCCAGGCCGTCGAAACGGCCGCCGGACGCGGCGTTCCGCAGTGGCTGCAGCTCGAGCCCGATCAGTTCCGCGGTACGGTCACGGATCTTCCGAAACGCGAAGACATCCGTCTCCCGATCCAGGAACAGCTCATCGTCGAACTCTACTCGAAGTAAATCTTTCTGGTGGAGGACAGGCAATCCTGCCTGTCCCTCCGTCCCCTTTTGGGACAGACACGATTGTCTGTCCTCCACCACTGACGCGAGGAGGCCGCTCACATGATGTGGTCAGATTTCCAGAAACCCAAGAAGCTCGATTACGATCCCGAAACCCTTACCCCGAACTACGGGCGTTTCACCGCCCAGCCGTTCGAGCGTGGCTTCGGCACGACGATCGGTAATGCGCTGCGGCGCGTCCTGCTCTCCTCGATCGAGGGCGCCGCGATCACCGCGGTGCGCGTCGAGGGCGTTCTCCACGAGTTCTCGTCGCTCCAGGGCGTCGTCGAGGACATGACGGACGTCGTTCTCAACCTGAAGCAGGTCCCGTTCAAGCTCCACGGCTCCGGCCCCAAGACTCTCTATCTCGAGAAGAAGGGACCGGGCGTCGTCACGGCCGCCGATTTCGAGCAGGATCCCGACATCGAGATCCTCGACGCGAACGCGCACATCGCCACCCTTTCGAAGGAAGGCTCGCTGAAGCTCGAAGCGCGCCTCAAGAAGGGCCGCGGTTACGTGGTCGCCGATCGCAACGCCGAGACCGACCTGCCGCTCGGCTACATCCCGGTCGACTCGATCCACTCGCCGGTCCGCCGCGTGAACTATCACGTGGAAGGCGCGCGCGTCGGTCAGATGACCGATTACGACAAGCTGATCCTCGAAGTGTGGACCAATGGCGCTGTCTCGCCGCAGGAGGCCATCAGCCTCGCATCCGAGCTGCTCGGCGACCACCTTCGCATTTTCAGTGCGTTCGAGACCCGCATCGAAGAGCGTGAAGAAGCGGCGGCCCCCGAGGTCGATCCGCGCATGGCCGAGATGCTGGGCAAGCCGATCGAAGAGCTCGACCTGTCGGTCCGCTCGGCGAACTGCCTCAAGAACGCCAACATCCGCACCCTCGGAGACCTCGTGCAGCGCACCGAGCGCGAGATGCTTTCGACCAAGAACTTCGGCCGCAAGTCGCTCGACGAGATCAAAGACGTGCTCCAGAGCCTCGGCCTTTCGTTCGGCATGAGCCGTATGGGCGCCGGCGCGCGCGCCGACATGCGCGAGTAGTTGAAGAGGTGAACTCATGAGACATGGAATGGCAAACCGCAAGCTGGGCAGGACGTCGAGCCATCGCAATGCGATGTTCCGCAACCAGCTCGCGTCGCTGATCGAAAGCGAGCGCATCATCACCACGCTTCCGAAGGCGAAGGAGCTCCGTCCGCTCGCCGAGAAGCTCATCACTCTGGCCAAGAACGACAGCGTGCACGCACGCCGTCAGGCCGCCAAACAGGTGCCGGACGACACGCTCATCGCGAAGTTGTTCGACACTCTCGGCCCGCGTTTTTCGACGCGCCCGGGCGGCTACACGCGCATCATGAAGCTCGGTGCGCGCCGCGGCGACGCCGCGGAAATGGCGATCCTCGAGCTGGTCGAGCGCACCGCTGAGGCGGAAGCCGCCGCTCCGGCGACGCCGGCGAAAGGTGGCTCGAAGAAGGCCGCCGCTCCCGTCGCCGACGCCGGTGACGACAAGTCGAAGCGGACCCGCAAGGCCGCTCCGGCCGCCGACGCTGGCGATGCCGGCGACGACAAGCCGAAGCGCTCGCGCAAGAAAAAAGAAGAGTAGCCAACACTCGAAAACGCCCGCGGCAACGCGGGCGTTTTTGTTTCTACCAGCTACCCCACGCGCGCGTGACGGTCGTGTCGCCGTCCTGAATCGTCGTCGCGTTCGACGCATTGCGCGCGCGCAGCAACGTCGCTCCGCTCGGCGGCAAG
>DASVRB010000684.1:0-3676 GCA_036388835.1 Thermoanaerobaculia bacterium
AGCCCGCCGCTCCACAACGCGTCGCTTCGACGCGCGTTTACTTCTTCAACGCGTCCCGGAACACCTTCGGGACCGGCGCGGTGAACTCCATCTCTTTGCGCGTGACCGGGTGCACGAAGCCGAGGAGTTTGGCGTGGAGGCCGAGGCGGCCGAGGGGGTTCACTTCGCTGCCGTACATGCGGTCGCCGACGATCGGGTGGCGCGCTTCGGAGAGATGCGCGCGGATCTGATTTTTGCGGCCGGTCTCGAGCCGCACTTCGAGCAGCGAATAGCGGCCGTTCGTCTCGACGGTGCGGTAGTGCGTCACCGCGAACTTCGCCTCGGGATGCACGTCGACGCTGACCATCTTCAGGTCGCGCATTTCGCGCAAATACGAACGAAACGTGCCGCTCGGAGGATCCATCTCCCCTTCCACGATCGCCACGTACAGGCGCTTAGTCGTATGCGCGGCGAACTGCTCTTTCAACTGCTCGCGCGCGTACGCGTTCTTCGCGAAGACCAGCACCCCCGAGGTCTCGCGATCGAGACGATGGACGACCTGAATGCGCTCGCGTCCTTTGTTCTGGCCGAGGTACGCATTGAGGTACGCCTGCACGGTCGTATCGCGCTCGCGCTCGGTTGGCACGGTGAGAATGCCGTGCGCCTTGAGCACGACGATCACATCGCCATCTTCGTGGAGGATGGTGAGACCTTCCGGGAGGTTGCGATGAACGGCTTTTTCCGAGACGTCGACGACGTCCTCAGGATCGAGCTCGCACTTCGCGTTCTTCTCGATCTCGCCGTTCACGCGCACGCGTCCGGTCTGCAGCATCTGCCGCAGAGTGGTCCTGCTCGATTCGGGGAAGACTGCCGCGAGCGCGTCGATCAACGCCTGCGGCTCGCGGACGCTGTACCGCACTACTCGCCCTCGAAGACGTTGTCGCTGCGGAAATAGACGCCCTTCGGCAGGTCGCCGGCCTTGCCGCCTTTTTTGATGTCGAACATGAGGCTCTGTCTTGCAGCCTCCGGCTCGAACCGGCGTGCGAGCTCGCGCGCCTCGTCTTCATCATCAGCCACCACTTCATACGTGGCGAGGTAGCGGCGCCCATCGGCGTTGCCTTCGACGATCAGGCGGAACTGCATCGCCTTTTTCGAATTGCGCCGCTCGAGCTCGCGGATCAGCCACATCGCGTCTTCGTTCGACGCATGCAGCGCAATGGCCTGCCACGCGGCATCGAGCGCGCCGGCGCCTTCGCCTTTCGACCAGAGCGCGTACGCGATCGAGTACTGCAACCGCGCGCGCTCTTCGTTGTCCTCGGCGTCCCCCAACGCTTCACGCGCGGTGGCGATCGCTTCGTCGTGACGATCGAGCTCGGAGAGCGCATGCGCGCGCGCGACGCTGTCGGCAGCATCGGAGGCGAGCACCTGCTCGTACGATTCGCGGGCGCGCTTCTCGTCGCCGACGTCGGTCCAGTAATCGCCGAGGAGCTGCCAGAGAGGCCACATGTGCGGCACCTTGGCGACGCCGTCCTGCAGCGTGCGAATCGCTTTCGTCTTCTCGTCGCGCGACCAGTAGGCGCGTGCGAGAACTTCGAATCCGTAGGCGTGGCGAAGCTCGATCAGCTTCTGTCCGGCGGCTACCGCCACCTTGTCATTGCCTGATTCGAGTGCTTCGTCGGCGTGTTGAATGAGTGCGTCAATGTCCATCGGACGCCAAGATACAATCGGGCGGCGGAGGAAGGAACCATTCGGCGCGATTTCGCGTCAGGTTCCCCTCGGTGCGCCGCATTCTGTCATCCCGCGCGCAGCGCGGGATCCCCTGCCGATCGACAGTGCCCACTCCGCTCGCAGGGGATTCCGCGACGTCTGCGCGTCGCGGAATGACGACACCAGGAGACGTTGTAGGCGTTTGCGCCCCGCGCCGCATCCGCCTCCATCTTTCCACCCCCATGTCTCTCCCTTCGAGTAAAATCCGCCGCGGGGTTCCAGGACAGGAGGAGTTTCAAATGGTGATGCGAGTGCTCGTGCGTTCGCGCAACGGCAATTTCGTCCTCGCTTTTCTCGGTGCGGTCTACGCGCTGAGTGCGATTGCGGTGCTGGCGTGGTTCGTCGTCGATGTTTGGGAAGCTGCGACGCTGATGGATTTTCTGATGCAGCTGGCGCTGGCCGCCTCGGCAGCGATTGGACTCTGGTTCGTCGCGATCGCGATGGAGAACCTGCGCCGCGGTCAACGCGCCGGAGCGACGTCGAAGCCGGCTTCGATCCACAGGTAGCGCAGCGTGTTGGCGTCGCGCGCACGGGTCGCGAGCGCGTAGCCGACAAAGACCAGCACGCGGCGAATGGCGGACTGCCGCGCCGCCTTCGCCGCGAGATGCGCGCGATGCTCATCGGCGGTGGCGAACGTGATCGAGCGGAACGCATTCGCGAGCCGCACGACGCTCCCCTGCACCGTCACTTCTTCCCACTCACCTTTGTTCGCGTAACGAATGTAGTTCCGGCGATGGAAGAGCCGCACCTCGCCGTCATCGTGCGTCACGTGAAGCGGCTTTCCCGCGTAGAACGGCGTCGAGCGAATGCGGAAGCCGCGCGCTTTAGCCGCGGTCGCGACCTCGAGCACTTCCTGCGCGAGCGCCTCATCGACAGTCTCGCGCTCGCGCACGATCAACACCCAGTCGGCCGAGGCGGCGTCGACGGCGCGATTGAATTCGGCGCGATGCTTTGACAGCGGATTGCGCGGCGGGATGTCGAGCACGAGCTGCTCGATGTGCTCGAAGCGTGTGGTGAGCGGCTGCAGGTCTTCGGCGTGAATGTCGCCGAGGGCGATGATCGAGAGGCGCAACTACTCCCCCAGATCTTCGCGAATGCGCTGCACGCGCACGGCCTTGCCGGTCGTCTCGTCGACTTCCACGAGCACGCCGGAGAGGCGGATGTCGCGCTTCGCCACCTCGAGCTTTTTCGGCGTGTTCATGAGGAAACGATGCAGCGCCTCGTCGGGTCGGAAGCCGATCACCGAGTCGTACGCGCCGGTCATGCCGACGTCGGTCTGGTACGCGGTGCCGTTCGGGAGGATGCGCTCGTCGGCCGTCGGTACATGCGTGTGCGTTCCGAACACGCCGGCGACGCGGCCATCGAGGTAACGGCCGAACGCCTGCTTCTCCGAGGTCGCCTCGCCGTGAATGTCGACGATGATCACCTTCGCGGCATCGCCGAGCTCCGCGAGCTCGCGATCGGCGCAATAGAACGGGTTGTCGATCGGCGGCATGAACACGTTGCCCATGAACTGCATCACCGCGACGTTCACGCCGCCCGCCGTCTGCCGCACGACTTTGCCTTTGCCGGGATTGCCGGCCGGATAGTTCGCCGGCCGGATGACGTGCGGGTAGTGCTCGTAGTTGTCGACGAAGTCTTTCTTGTCCCAGATGTGATTGCCGGAGGTGTAGACGTTGATCGGGAGATCGGACAGCTCGTCCATGATCGCCTCGGTGACGCCAAAGCCGCCGGCAGCGTTCTCGATGTTGACGATCGTGAAATCGATCATCTCGCGGCCGACCACCGTCTCGAGTTTCTGGTGCAGCGCGCGCCGGCCGGGCTGGCCGACGACGTCGCCGATGTAGAGGATTCGGATCATTCTGGGCTTTCTGGTGTTGTCATCGCGACTCGCCCCGAACCGTCATCCTGAGCGCAGCGAAGGATCTCA
>DASVRB010000685.1:0-2167 GCA_036388835.1 Thermoanaerobaculia bacterium
GGATCCACGGCCATTCACCGCGCCTGCTGTCACAGATCCCGCCACTTCGTCCTGCCCAAGCGCAAGCGCATTTACCAACGCGCTCACGCGCGCTTCATCGCTGGAAAGGTAAGTTAGTGCGTATGGGCTTTAGCCCGCCGAGCAATCGATAGTCGGCGGGCTAAGAGCCCGCCGCTCCACATGATTCGCGCAACGCTCAATCGCCGCCGAGGAGGTTGCCGAGCGGGCCGAGGATCGAGCCTTCGTCCTGACGGCGTCCGGCGGGGTTGCCGGGCATCGCGGAGAAGACGCGGCTCGCGAAACGGCTGAACGGGAGGGACTGGATCCAGATCTTTCCAGGTCCGCGCAGCGTGGCGAAGAAGAGGCCTTCGCCGCCGAACAGCGCGGTCTTCACGCCGCCGACGAACTGGATGTCGTAGCTGACCTGCGGCTGCAGCGCGACGAGGCAGCCGGTGTCGAGGCGCAACGTCTCGCCCGCCGCGAGCTCGCGCTCGACGATCGCGCCGCTCGCGTGCACGAACGCGAGTCCATCACCATCGAGTTTCTGCAGGATGAATCCTTCCCCGCCGAAGAAGCCCGCACCGAGCTTGCGCTGAAATGCAATGCCGACGGAGATGCCTTTCGCGGCGCAAAGAAACGCGTCTTTCTGACAGAGCATGGTGCCGCCGAGCTGGCGCAGATCGAGCGGCACGATGCGCCCGGGATACGGAGAGGCAAACGCGACTTTCTGCCGCGTCGCGCCTTTGTTCGCGAAGACGGTCATGAAGAGCGATTCACCGGTCAGCACGCGTTTGCCGGCGGACATGAGCATCCCCATCAGACCGCCGCCCCCTTTGTTCGAGCCGTCACCGAAGACGGTCTCCATCTCGATGCCCGGGTCCATGTACATGAACGCGCCCGCCTCGGCGATGCACGCTTCGCGCGGATCGAGGGTGATCTCGACGAACTGCATCTCGGAGCCGACGATCTCGTAATCAATTTCGTCGGCACGCCCCGCGCCGTGCGGCATCGGCGGAGGCGGCATGGCCGCTCCACTGAACGCGGACGCGAATTCGCCGCGCGATGTGACCGGCTCCCACGACGCCATTCCCTGCGCATACACATGCGCGCTCCGCGGGATCTGTCCAGACCGAATGCGCCGCACGATTTCCTCGGTGGGATACGGTCCTTCCTGTCTTCCGTCGACTGCTACATGCCACTGGTCCACTTGGTCTCTCCTTCAGCGCGCATCGTATCGGAGCGCACAAGAGGACGACGAGGGGCCTCCGGCGGGCCGCCACGGGCGGCAGCGCTCGTTGGCCTAGCCTCGACTCACGCCTGTCGCACGAATGTCTTTCTCGCGGCTGCACGTGTGTCGATGCGCTGCCGACCGTGCCGACCCGCGGAGCGCTGCCTGACCGCGCGTGACCTGCGCCCGCTCGCCCGCGGCGGCCCACCGGACGCCTCCTCGTCGTCGCGGGCAGCGAAGCACGCGCATCCACTATCGTTCGCGCGTGACCAGCTCCTCGCTCCAGCTCCTCGGATACGCCGGCTCCGTCCTCATCGCCACCTCGCTGCTGATGCGCTCCATCGTCCGGCTGCGTGCGATCAACCTCGCCGGCGCGGCAACGTTCTGCGTGTACGGTTTGCTGATCGGCGCGTATCCCGTCGCGGTGCTCAACGCGATGACCGTGACGATCAACATCGTGCAGCTCGCGCGACTGCGCCGGCGCAACGAGATCTTCCGCCTCCTCGACGTGCGTCCCGACACGCCGTACCTCAACTACTTCCTCGACTTTCAGGCCGCCGACATCCGCCGCTTCTTCCCGGCATTCCGTCGCGATCTCGTCGTCGAAGAATCGCGTCTCGCGCTCATCGTCCTGCGCGACCTCGTCCCCGCCGGAGTCCTCCTCGGCCGCGTGCAGGGTGACCGGCTCGAAGTCGATCTCGATTACGTCGTCCCGCAATACCGCGACCTGAAAGTCGGCCGCTTCCTCTTCACCGACGCCGCCGAATTCTTCCGCGATCGCGGCCTCCGCGAAATCGTCAGCCGCGCCGATACGGATGCACACGCGCAGTACCTGCGGCGGATTGGATTCACACCCGTCGATGACGCGATGTACTCGCTTGATTTGGAGTGCGGCGACGCCAGTCGCCGCTTTCACTCCGTCAAGCAGTAAAAGCGGCG
>DASVRB010000686.1:0-2480 GCA_036388835.1 Thermoanaerobaculia bacterium
GGCCGGCAGCCTCGGTTGCCATAGGCCATCCGCGCGCGTACCGCAGTAAACGCGTTCAGCGGGGACAACACGGGCTGCCGGCCCCGCCGGCCCGCCGGAGGCCTCCGGTCGTTCCCCGGTCGCTTCGCGCGTCGTCTGCCCGCAATCGCCGCATACAATGCGCGCCGCCATGAGAATGCTCGTTTTGGGCGCCGGCCGGATGGGCCTTGGCGCGGTTCACGATCTCGTCTCTCAATCCGATGTCGACGGCGTCACCGTTGCCGACTACGAACTGTCGAAAGCGGAGGCCATCGCCTCGCGGTATCGCGGCAAAGTCACCGCGGCGCAGATCGACTGCAACGATCACGGTGCAGTCGTCGAACTGATGCGCGGACATGCGTCCGCGATTAGTTGCGTCAACTACTGGCTCAACGAGCGCTTGGCCAAAGCGGCCATCGAAGCGGGGACGCATTTCTGTGACCTCGGCGGCAACAACGACGTCGTCGATGCCGAGCTCGCGCTCGATTCCGAAGCGCGCGGGAAAGGCTTGAACATCGTCCCTGATTGCGGCCTCGCGCCAGGAATGGTCGCCGTGCTCGCGGCGCACGGCGCGGAGCAGTTCGAGACCCTCGATTCCATTCACATCCGCGTCGGTGGTTTGCCGCAGACGCCGAAGCCGCCGCTCGACTATCAGATGGTCTTTTCCGTCGAAGGACTGATCAACGAATACGTCGAGCCGGCGCGCGTCATTCGCGACGGGAAAGTCGTGACTGTCGATTCGATGACCGAGCTCGAGACGCTCGACTTTCCGGAGCCGTTCGGGACCATGGAGGCGTTCCAGACTTCCGGAGGGACGTCGACCCTGGTCGAGACGTTCCTCGGCAAGGTGCGCGATCTCGACTACAAGACCATCCGCTACCCCGGCCACTGCGCGAAGTTCAAGACGATGATGGACCTCGGCCTCTGCAGCTCGAAGCCGATCGACGTCGACGGTGTTTCGATCAAGCCGCGCCGCGTCCTCGGCGATCTCCTGGTGGCGAACCTGCCGCACGACGAGCCCGACGTCGTCCTCGTGCGCGTCGAGTTCCGCGGGGGCGGGAAGCGCCTCCGTTACGACATCATCGACCGTCAGGATCCGGAGACCGGGCTCTCCGCGATGATGCGCACCACCGCGTTCCCCGCGTCGATCGTGGCGCTGATGATGGCGCGCAACCAGACCACGTCGAAGGGCGCGCTGCCGCAGGAGCGCTGCATCCCGCCGCAGCTCTTCATGGACGAGCTGGCGAAGCGCAACATCGACGTGCAGATCACGGCTGGTTGAAGCGATGCCGCATGAAACGAGCCTCATCACCACCGTCGCCGCCGCGTTCGGCCTGGCGATGGTGCTGGGGTTCATCGCCGCGCGGCTGAAGCTGCCGCCGCTGGTCGGTTACCTCGTCGCCGGCATCGCCATCGGGCCGTACACGCGCGGTTTCGTGGCCGACGTCGCGCTGGCCGGCCAGCTCGCCGAGATCGGCGTGATGCTGCTGATGTTCGGCGTCGGACTGCATTTCTCGCTCGACGATCTCGCATCCGTCCGCGGCATCGCCTTGCCGGGCGCGGTGGTGCAGATCATCGTCGCGACCGCCCTCGGCACCTTCACCACCATGGCGTGGGGATGGAGCTTCGGCGCGGGACTGGTGTTCGGGCTCTCGCTCTCCGTCGCCAGCACGGTCGTGCTGCTCAAGGCGCTCGAAGCGCGAGGCGTGCTCGAGACCTTCAACGGCCGCATCGCGGTTGGTTGGCTGATCGTCGAGGACCTGGTGATGGTCCTCGTGCTCGTGCTGCTGCCGCCGCTCGCGAATCTCCTCGGCGGCAATGCCGGTAGCGCGGGCGGCGGGAGCATCGGCGTGACGCTGGCGATCACTTTCGCCAAGGTCGGCGCGTTCGTCGTGCTGATGCTCGTCGTCGGACGGCGACTCTTTCCGCGGATTCTCTGGATGGTCGCGCGGACCGGCTCGCGTGAGCTCTTCACGTTGTGCGTCATCGCCGCGGCGGTTGGCGTGGCGTACGGCGCGGCGGCGCTGTTCGGCGTTTCGTTCGCGCTCGGGGCGTTCTTCGCCGGGATGATGCTGCGCGAGTCCGACTACAGCCATCGCGCGGCCGACGAATCGCTGCCGTTGCGCGACGCGTTCGCGGTGCTCTTCTTCGTCTCCGTCGGCATGCTCTTCGATCCGGCCGTGCTGATGCGCGAGCCGCTGGCGGTGCTCGCGGTCACCGCCATCATCATCATCGGCAAGACCGTCGCCGCGATCGCGCTCGTGCTCGCGTTCCGCTATCCGCTCAACACCGCGCTCACCGTCGGCGCGAGCCTCGCGCAGATCGGCGAGTTCTCCTTCATCCTCGCCGGCCTCGGCGTGCAGTTGAAGCTCCTCAGCGCGGAAGGGCAGAGCCTCATCCTCGCCGGGGCGCTCATCTCCATCGCCCTCAACCCGCTGTTGTTTGCGCTGATCGAGCCGCTG
>DASVRB010000687.1:0-1523 GCA_036388835.1 Thermoanaerobaculia bacterium
GGATCCACGGCCATTCACCGCGCCTGCTGTCACAGATCCCGCCACTTCGTCCTGCCCAAGCGCAAGCGCATTTACCAACGCGCTCACGCGCGCTTCATCGCTGGAAAGGTAAGTTAGTGCGTATGGGCTTTAGCCCGCCGACTGTTGATGTTCGGCGGGCTAAAGCCCGCCGCTCCACCAGAACCGCAATAAAACCCGTACGTGCCGGGTTATCAAGCACTTATGTCATTTAGTTCACTCGGACTCGGTCCGAAGCTTTTGCAGTCCATTACTGACGTCGGCTACACCACCCCGACACCGATTCAGACTGCGGCCGTGCCGCACGTTCTGGCCGGGCGCGACCTCATCGGGATCGCGCAGACCGGCACCGGCAAGACGGCCGCGTTCGTCCTGCCGATTCTGGAGCGCCTCTCCAAGACGCCGCAGCCGTCGCGCAATCCGCGCGCGCTGATCGTCGCCCCCACGCGCGAGCTCGCCGCGCAGATTGAAGAGAACGTTCAACTCCTCGGCCGCGCGCTGCGCGTCCGCTGTGCAACCGTCTTCGGCGGCGTCGGCGAAGGCTCGCAGATCGCCGCCCTCCGCCGCGGCGTCGACATCGTCGTCGCCACACCCGGCCGTCTGCTCGACCTCATGAACGCGAAACACGTTTCGCTCGCGAGCGTGGAAGTGGCCGTGCTCGATGAAGCCGACCGCATGCTCGACATGGGCTTCCTTCCGCAGATCCGCCGCGTCGTCAACGCGCTGCCGAAACAGCGGCAGACGCTCCTCTTCTCGGCCACGCTGTCGAAAGACATCGAGAAGGTCACGGCCGAGTTCCTGCGCAACCCGGAGACCGTCGAGATCGGGCGCCGCTCGAATCCGTCGGACTCGGTGACGCAGTTCCTCTACCCCGTTCCGAAGAGCCGCAAGATCGACCTCCTCGTGCACCTGCTGCGCGATCAGGCGCTCGAATCGGTGCTCGTCTTCTCGCGCACCAAACATGGCGCCGACAAGATCGCGCGCAAACTGCAGCAGGCGAACATCTCGACCGTTGCACTGCACTCGAACCGCAGCCAGGGACAGCGCATCGCCGCGCTCGACTCGTTCAAGAACGGCCGCGCGCGCGTGCTCGTCGCGACCGACATCGCTTCGCGCGGCATCGACGTCGAAGGGATCTCGCACGTGATCAACTTCGACTTTCCGATGCACCCGGAAGACTACGTCCACCGCATCGGCCGCACCGGCCGCGCCGCCGCGATCGGCGACGCGCTCAGCTTCGTCACCCCCGAGGACGAGCCGTACGTGCGCGACGTCGAGAAACTCACCAAGAAGCCCGTCCCGCGCAAGCGACTGGAAGGATTCGACTACACCGAATCCGCCCCGCCGCAGCACTTTGCCCCGAGCGCGCGTCCGATGCCGCGCCCGCAGGGACGGCCGCAGTTCCGCGAACGCAGAAGAGCGTAATCACACGAAGATCCAAGTGGAGCGGCGGGCTTTAGCCCGCCGTTTTCATTTGCACACTTCAGGTGGAGCGGCGGGCTTTA
>DASVRB010000688.1:0-3389 GCA_036388835.1 Thermoanaerobaculia bacterium
TGCGCGTGCTGCGCAACCGCAACCGCGCCGTCGACGACTACATCGCCCTCGTCGGCGAGCTCGAAGAGCTGACGAACGCGCTCAACTTCGACAAGCTCGCCGGTCTCTTCAAACTCGAAACGCAGCACGATCTCGAAGCCGCGGAGAAACTCGACGCCATCGCGGCCGTTTTCCGCCGCGCCGCAATCTGGAACAAAGGCCTCGACACCGCCGCGTTCATCGATGCGATCGCCAATGAAACAGTCAGTGGAGGACAGGCAATCCTGCCTGTCCCCCCGTCGTCCTCTGCTGCCGACGAACAAAGCGGGACAGGCAGGATTGCCTGTCCTCCACTTGTCTGGTGCGGCGAGATCCTCCGCTTCCGCGGCCGCTCGTTCGAGCACCTCTTCGTCGTGCGTATGCAGGACGATGTTTTCCCGCAGCGCCGCTCGGAAGATCCGCTGCTCCCCGACCCCGACCGCGCGCTCCTCGGCGTACGCGAGATCGGCGACGGCGCCGAGGAAGAAGCGCTCCTGCTCTCGCTCCTTTCCGACGCCTCCGCAAACGTGCACTTTTCATTCGCCACCGGCGACGGCTTCGGCAAAGTGCTCCGAAAATCGCGCTATCTCCGCGCGGTGCCACACGCACCACCAGCCGCGCAGCAACACACCAGCTACCAGCCACCAGCCACCAGCCACCGCCAACTGCAACTGCTCGCACGCGCCGGCACGAACGCGCTCTTCGACGGTTACATCGGACCGGTGGCAACGCAGCTCGCGTCGCTTTCGCCGACGCAGCTCGAAGACTTTGGCGAGTGTCCGCAGAAGTTCCTCCTCAAGCACATCCTCGGCGTGACGGACATCGATCACCCCGAGCGCGAGCTGCAGATCAATCCGCGCGAAAAGGGCACTCTCGATCACTCGATCCTCGAGCGCTTCTACCGCGGCTTCGACGAGCACGAGCTCGCGCAGGCCGCCGCGTCGCTGCCGCAATTGCCTGCGTCGTTCACCGATCGCCTCGACACGCTGATCGACGAGGAATTCGACAAGTCCGCCGCGCTCTCGCCGCCGTTCAACAAGACGGTGCGCGACATGGAGCGCCGCGCGACGAAGCGACTGCTCCGCGAGTTCCTGATTCACGACCTCGGCGATCTCGACGCGCAGCAGCTCGTGCCGCGCTATTTCGAATACCGCTTCGGCGCGAAGCATCGCGAGCGCGCCAATCATCCCGAGCCGTTCGTGGTCACGATCAGTGGCCTCCCGGTGCGCGTCGAAGGAACGATCGATCGCATCGATCAGGGCGGCGAGCGTTTCCGCATCGTCGATTACAAGTCGGGCAAAGCGGGCCGTCACCAGAACCTCGGCGACAAGATTGATCGCGGCGTGCGATTGCAGCTCGCGCTCTACGCCATGGCGGTCGCGGAGTTCTTCGAGGCGAAGCCTGAAAACGTCAGCGCGACGATCAAGCCGCTCGTGGTCGCAGACCTGAAGCCCGAGAAGTTCGCGTTCGCGCTGCACGAGAAACGCGACGCGCTGATGGAGACGCTCGAGATCTTCATGCGCGCCATTCTCGCGGGCCACTTTCCGGCATTTCCGAACGAGAACGACCTCGAATTCAACTCGTGCAAGTACTGCCCGGTGAACCACTCCTGCCGTACCAAACACGACACCGAGGAGCGGTACGCGATCGCGCAGCAGAAAGACCCGCGCACGTTGTTGGGAGAGCGCGTTTGACGCTGCAGCAAGCCTTCGACTGGAGCGCACCGAGGCAGAAGACGGAGAGGCAGGACGGCCCGCCGCCGCCGCGCAACGTCGTCATCGAAGCCGGCGCCGGCACCGGCAAAACCACGGCCATCGTCGCCGAAGTGCTGAAGCTCATGCTCGAACGCGAAGCCCTCGCCCCCGAGCGCATCGTGCTCATGACCTTCACTGAAAAAGCGGCCGGAGAAATCGCGGATCGCATTCGAGGGGCGCTGGAGGAGCTGAACAACGCGTTGTCAGTTGTCGGTTCTCAGTTGTCTGCGCCTCCCCGCGACAACGCACAGACAACTGACAACCGACAACCGACAACAACGTGGCCCGCCGGCTCACCGAACCCCCTCGTCACCATCCGCGATCACGAACAGGCGCGCACAAGAATCCAACACCACCTCACCCACATCGACGCGCTCCGTTCGCAGACCATTCACTCGTTCTGCCAGTCGCTGCTGCGGAGTTTTCCGATCGAGGCGGGGCTCGATCCGCAGTTCAAGATCGTGGAGGGATTCGAGCGCTCGCTGCTGCATGGGCAGGCGTACGACGCGTGGCTGGATGAGGAGACGCGCGTCGATCCGCGTGAGGAGTTCGTGCGCGAATGGGAGCTGCTGTTCCAGCACGCCGGCTATCTCTTTCAGATCCGCGATCTGATCCTCGGCCTGATCGAGCGTCGCGATCTGCTCGCCGAGACCGAGTACGACTTTGGCGATTTCGACGAAGTGCGCGGGCCGCTCGAAGATGCGATCCGCGCCATCCGCGGCTGCCCCGACGACGTCGGGGACGAGCATGCGCGCCACATCTTCACGTACGTGCGCGAGACCGCGCCGGTGATGCGGACGCTCGAAGAATGCATCGTCTACCTGCAGCCGATCGCGTCGAGCATTCGCGAGGCGAATCTTCCTCGGCACGGCGTGCTCAAAGAAGCGCTGCGCATCCTCCGCAACGGCGACAAAGGGCGCTGCATCTACGACCGCCTGGTCAGCCATCGCGCGGCGATGGCGCTCCTCGCATTGACGCGCCGTTTTCTCGCGTTTCTCGATGCGGAGAAGCGGAAGCTCGGCGTCGTCGACTTTGACGACCTGCTGCTGCGCACGCACGCGCTGCTCGAAGACGAGAGCGTCCTGGCGCGCGCGCGTTCGCAGTTCGACTACATCTTCGTCGACGAATTTCAGGACACCGATCGGACGCAGGCGCGCATCATCGATCGCCTCGCGCGCGACGCGTCGGGCGCGTACGTCGCCGGCAAGACCATCGTGGTCGGCGATCCGAAGCAATCGATCTACGGCTTCCGGCGCGCCGATCCGGAGATGTACTACGGCATGACCGAGAAGCTCGCGCGCGGCGGCGCGGAGCGGCGCGTGATCACCGATCAATACCGCAGCGATCCCGCGCTGCTCGACGCCATCAACGCCATGTTCGCGCGCCTCTTTCCCGCCGAGGAGCGGCACGATCCGAACGTCTTCCGCCCGCCGTACAACGCGCTCACACCGCGTGCGAAAACGCGGCGCGAGCTCGACGCGCGCATCACCATGCTGCACGCGCAGCACGACGAAAAATCCGATCGCTGGTTCGCGGAGGCAGAAGCGCTCGCGCAGTGGATCGGCGCGAATCGCGACGGCAGCGCGCTCGACCTGCAGCGCTTCGCCATCCTCTTCC
>DASVRB010000689.1:0-3972 GCA_036388835.1 Thermoanaerobaculia bacterium
TTTTCATGACTCGCATCGGAGCACGCGAAGTGCCACGTCAATGCGGAATGCCGTACAGGTAATACAAAGCGCACAAAGCGGCGAGCGCGACCGCGCCGCCCTTGATCTCGCGCGCGCGTCCGGCCAGCAACTTCATCAGCGGATACAAAATCAGTCCCGCCGTGAGTCCGTTCGCGATGTTGAACGTGAACACCATCATCACCACGGTCGTGAATGCCGGCACGAGCTCGGTCAGATCGTCGAAATCGATGTTCGCCGCGGAGCCGATCATCAGCATTCCGACGATCAGCAGCGCCGGCGCATATGCGTATTGCAGCGATTGCATCGGCTCTAACAGCGGGATGAAAAACAGCGCAAGTCCGAAGAGGGCCGCGGTCACGATTGCGGCAAGTCCGGTGCGCGCTCCTTCGCGAATGCCGGTCGACGACTCGATGTACGCGCCGCTCGTCGACGTTCCTACAAGTCCGCTGAACATGCACGAAACGGCATCGACGAGCATCGGCCGTTTCAGGTCGCCGCGATTGCCGGTCGCGGTATCGAGCGCCACCAGCGTGCCGAGCGTGTCGAGCAGCGACATCAGAAAAAGCGTCAGCAGGATCGGCAGAAATGCGAGCCGGAACAGCGACGCGATCTCGAGCTCGAACGCAATCGGCGACAGATCGCAGGGCAGTGCGACGACGCGCTGCGGCAGTTTGCCGACGCCGAATGCGGTGCCGGCGATTGCACTCGCCACAATGCCGATCAGGATCGCTCCCGGCACGCGCCGGTACATCAATGCGGCAATCAGCACGAACCCGAAAACCGCCAGCAGCACAGGCGCGCTACCGACGTCGCCGAGTTGCACCGGCACCGCTTCCGCGCTGCGCACGATGCCGCTTTGATACAGGCCGAGAAATGTCAGGAACAGGCCGATGCCGGCGGCGAAACTGTGCTTCATCGATGACGAGACCGAATCCGCCAGCCACGTGCGAATGCCGAGCAGTGTGATCACGAAAAAGATCGCGCCGCTGATGAACACCGCGCCGAGGCGCTGCTGCCAGGTGATGCCGAATGCGGCGAGGCCGAACGCGAGAAACGCGTTCTCCCCCATGTACGGTGCGACCGCGATCGGGCGATTCGCGTAAAGGCCCATCAGCAATGTGCCGACGGCGGCGGTGAGGATCGTGGCGACGGTGGAGGCGCCTCGAGGGATGCCGGCGAACGAGAGCATGGCGGGGTTGACGACGATGATGTACGCCATCGAGACGAACGTCGTCACACCACCCAGCACCTCGGCGCGCACGGAGCTGCCGCGTTCCTCGATCGCGAACATTGGACGCGGCGAATTGTAGGGGAGTGCAAACGAAAACGGCGGACCGTGCGGCCCGCCGTTTCGGTGAAGCGATGAAGTGTGTACTCAGCGGACCGTGAGTCCGACCGCGTTCACACTCCTCACGCCTTTGACCTGGTTGACGCGGCGAACGATCGCGTCGCGATCGGATGCGCTGTCGACCTGCCCGGTGAGTGTGACCGTGCCGTCATTGACCGTCACGCCGAGGTCGAACGTCTTGCCGGGAACGGCATCGGCGATTGCGCCGCGGACGTCACCTTCCATTGCGGCGTTGTCCACTTCGGCGGGAAGTACGCGGTTCATCGAGCAGGCGCCGGCCATCAGCGCCACCATCAGGGAGAGGATCACGAGGTTGCGGGTTGCTTTCATCTGTGTCTGTTCCTCCTTACGGACGAGCAGAAGAGCAACTGCCGTTCCCGCTCCGTCCGGCAGCGGACAAATCGTCGGTTGTAGCGATGGCTTTGGGCGTTGGGCGCTCGGGGTGTGTTGCCTGCGGCGACAAGGCAGGCCGGTCCGCGGAGGTGCGCGAAAAGGGCGTCTTTTCGACCCGAAAAACGGCGCGAAAAAAGCGCGATTTTCTTCCCGAAGTGGCGCGCCAGTTGCTCTTAATAACAAGCGAACGCAATGCTCGAACCCCTAAGGAGGTCATATGAGCAAGACCTTGAAAAACAGCAACTTAACTCAGCACCCGGCAACCCGGGCGCTCGTCGCAGTTTCCCTCTCATTCTCACTCGCCGCCTTCGGTTGCACGACCGATCGAACGGTCGGTAACGGCAGCCCGGTGACGGCGCCCGGCGTGCGCAATACGCCGACCAGCGGCACCAGCACCGGCACCGAGTCGGCGCCCACTCCTCCGCCGTCGATGACCTCGTCCTCGAGCTACGTCGGAGCGCAGGCGCTCCCGACCGTGCAGCGCCGCGGCGCGCGCGTCACGGCCGCGGAAGCGGCGGCGCGTTTGGCGGAGCAGCAGCCGCGCGTCCGTTATCTCGGCGTCGCGTATCCGGGCGGCACGTCCGGCTCCGCGTCGGCGAATCAGGTGACGGGGCAGTTCCAGAATCCGGCTCTGCGGACGAACCCGCAGATCACGGTCAACTCTTCGATCAGCTCCCAGCCGACGGCGGCGGTCCTCAGCGGCGCCGGCACGGGCGGCTCGGGCGGCTTCGCCGCCGGTGCGGTCGTCGGCGGCTCGACGGCTACCGGCTTCACGGCTGATTCAGTCGCGGGCGGCGCCGGTCTGGGCCTCGGCGGCAACGCCCTCGGCACGAGCGGCTCGGCCCCAATCTTCACCAACGCACCTGCAGGACTCTCCCCGGTAGCGGCGACCGGTCTTCCGATCGGCACGCTCGGCACCACCGGAAGTCCGGCGGCCTTCAGCGCGGTTGCGCCGTCGCCGCTGATCTCGACCTCGCCCGTGCTCGCGCAGAACAGTGTCGCGACGCAGAGCGCGCTCGCGAACGGTACGACCGGCTCTGACGTCGCGGCCGGCGCGGCGATCGGTACTTTCGGCAACACGACCACCGGCACGACCGGCCTGACGCTCGGCGGCAACGCGAGCGGCACGACCGCGAACGTCGCATCAAACGCAACGACGAACGCAAACAGCAGCGTGAACGGCACGACCACGACTGCGACGACGACCACCGCCACGAACGGCACGGCCACCGGCCGCGTTGCCAACCCCGTGCGAGTGACGCGCACCAACGGCCGGACCGTCATCACCAACACCACCACCACCACCACCACTCCGAACCGCAGGTAATCACACGCGACAACGCATCGTCTGAGGCGCCGGCCCGCAATGGCCGGCGCCACTCGTGGAGCGTCGAACATGGCTGCAGAGATCAGAATCGGAACGTCGGGTTACCACTACAAACATTGGGTCGGCCGCTACTATCCGGCCGACGTCAAAGCGGGAGAAATGCTCAAGCATTACCTCCGCGACTTCGACACGGTGGAGCTCAACAACACCTTCTATCAACTGCCGAATGAGACGACGTTCGACGCGTGGCGCAAGAACACGCCGCACGATTTCCTCTACGCCGTCAAAGGCAGCCGCTTCATCACCCACATGATCAAGTTGAAGGATCCGCTGCGCGGGCTGACGAACTTCATGCCGCGCGCGGAACGCCTCCGCTGGAAGCTCGGCCCCGTCCTCTGGCAATTACCGCCGGGATGGAAAGTGAACGTGGAGCGGCTCGAGGAGTTCCTCTCGTTACTGCCGAAAGAGCACCGCTACACGTTCGAGCTGCGCAACGAAACGTGGATGACGGATGCGGTGCTGGAAGTCCTGCGCAAATACAACGCCGCCTTCTGCATCTACGAATTGGCCGGCTATCACTCTCCGATCGAAGTGACCTCTGACTGGACCTATATCCGCCTGCACGGCCCGACGCACTTCAAATATCAGGGCAGCTACAGCGATGACCAGCTCGCCGAGTGGGCCGACCGCATTCGCCAGTGGAGCAAAACCATGAAGGCGATCTACGTCTACTTTGATAACGACGACTCCGCGTACGCCGTTTACAACGCGATGACGTTGAGGAAGATGCTGGGGAAACTGGCGCAGAGGAAAGCGGCGTAAGTCGAGCGACACATAGTGGAGCGGCGGGCTTCAGCCCGCCGAACATCATCAAAACGTCGGC
>DASVRB010000690.1:0-2743 GCA_036388835.1 Thermoanaerobaculia bacterium
CGGCGACGTTACGGCCGGACCGGCTCATTTCGGTTTTCCTCTCCCTTTGAGCAACGCGTCGGGATTTTCCTCGAGGTACGTCGCCAGTCCTCGCACCGCCTCGGCGGCGCGGGTGAGCTCTTTGATCAACTCGCCGAGGTCGTAGTTCTGGCGCGCGGAAGTGCCCATCAGTTGTTGTGCGCGTCCCGCCGCCGATTCCGCCGACGACGCTGCGTTACGCAGACTCGTCACGATCGGCTCGATGCTCTGACTCGCGGTCGTGGCCGCCCCTTCGATCGTGCTCGCGGCGTTCTTCGCCGAGGTCGCCGCATCGTCCGCTTTTTCCGCGGCGCTGCGGACGCTGTTCACGATCGGCGTCGTGTTGTCGCGCACCTTCGCGGTGATCTGTTCGACGTCCGCCAGCGAGCGATTCAGTCGCTGCAGACTCGTGTCGAGCGCCGGATCGTTCACCAGCGCGTTCATGCGGCGCGCGGTGCTGCGCAGATCGCCCGCGATCTCCTCGATCGGCAGGTTGCGAATGCGGCCCGCGATCTCGTTGACCGAGCCGAGGACGCCTTCGAGGCCGGAGCCCGCCGCAGCCGCCGGAATGATCGGCGGATCGTTCTCCGTGACCAGTCGCGCCGTGCCTGGCCGGGCCACGATGTCGAGTGTGACCGCGCTCGCTCCCGGCAGCACGAGACTGGTCGCGAGCGATGCGCGCATCCCCTTCTGGACGAGGCCGCCGAAGGCATCGTTCAGCATCGCGCGCAGCTCGTCGCGCGACATCGCGTCGGTGACGGTGAAATCCATCAGACGCGGATCGACTTCGAGCACCACCGGCGTCTCCAGCGTCCGCGAGCCCGGTAGGTAACGCAGTCGCACTTCGCGCACGCGTCCAATCTGCACGCCGCGCATCTGCACCGGTGTGCCGACGCCGAGTCCGCGCACGCCGGCGGGGAAATACGTGAGGTACGTGAGATGCGGTCCGTCCGCCGAGGCGATTGCGGCCGGCTGCGACTCATAAAGTTGAAACGCGGTTTTGTCGGCGACCGGCGCCCCGGCCATGACCTCGGGTGTGTAGAACGAAACGGGCGACGTGAGCAGCGAGCCGAGGCCGGCGCCGGCGAGCGAGAGCCCGCCGCCGCCGAGGGAGACATTGAGACCGCCCGCGCGCCAGAAGCGCGTGCTCTGCCGCACGTATCCCGCGTACCGCTGCGTGACGAATGCGTAGATTTTCGTGAGGCCGCGGCGATCGTCGTACTCGACGCCGAGGATGCGGCCGACGCGCATGCCGTTGAACTGCACCGGCGAGCCGGCGGACAGACCGCCGAGGCCGCGCGCTTCGAGGATGAACGTCTTTCCTGCTTCCGATGGAGAGAGGACCGGCGGCGACTCCTCGCCGACGAACTCGCGCGTCTCCTCCCCTGCGCCCGGCGCGATGCCGACCGAGGTGCCGCCGAGCAGTCCGCCGACACCGCCGCCTTCGATGCCCGCCTCCTGGATCCAGAACTTCGTCCCCTTGCGCAGCGCGTAATTCATCGACGCATCCATCGAGATGCGCACCACGACCTTGTTCAGCTCTTCGTCGATCGTGATCTTCTGGACCGTACCCACTTTCGCGCCGCGGAATCGCACCGGGCTGTAGCGATCGAGTCCGCGCGCCTCGGCGAAGTGCACGGTGATGTCGCCGCCGCCGAAGAATCCGTAACGGACGATCAGGTACCCGACGAAGAAAATCGCGAGCGCCGGCACGACCCAGATCCACGGGGACCAATGCCGCACATGCACGTCCGCCTCGGGCGCGACGGCGTTGCGGCGATCTTTTTCAATCTCGTCGTATTCGCTGCTCACTGCGCTTCTCCGGCGGTCTTCCACATCAGTCGCGGCTCGAACAGCCGCATCGCAAGCATCAACAGAACGATGAGCATGAATAGAGGAGTGGCACCGGGCCCGGCGACGATGTCGTCGATTCCGCGGAAGTCGACGATCGGCGCCGCGAGCGCGGCGATGAAGGGGATGATCATCGGCCAGCGCACCAGCCGTTGAAGAACACGATAGGCCCGCGTGCGCGTGGCCAATCCTTCTTTATTCGGAAAGCGCACCCGCGCCAGCAGCCAGACCAGACCGCCGAGCACCACCAGCGGAATGACGACGCCGGCGAGGAGGACGATCACGCCGAACTGCCAGTACCCGCGATCGGCGAGCAATTGCACCGTGCCGAGAACCGTGTGCTCGAGAACCCCGGTGAGCTGGTCGTTCACCATGATCGAGGCGGCGTAAGCAGGGAGGCAGAGTGGAATCGCCCCCGCCACCGCACCGAGCGCCGGCGCGAACCGCGGCGTCATCGACCGGTCGAGGCGCGAGCCGCAACGCGGACAGTTGTCGCCCGAGCGGCGCTTCATCGCGGCAAGCTCGCACACATCGCACGACGCGACGTGCCGCGACGGCAGCACGGTGAGATCGGGAAGGATGGCGTTCCACACTGCACGCCGATCGAGTGTGTAATCAGTGAGGAAGGCGAGTACCGCGACGGCGAGGTAGCACAACGCACCGATCCGCACATCGACCTCGGCGGGGACGGACGCGCGGTAGTACGCGATGACGCCGGCGATCACGACCACGTCCGTCATGCTCCAGGTCCGCAGTTCCTCGCTCCAGCGAAAAATCCGTCCGCGCTGCCACAGCTTCCACCCCCACCTGATCGAGCTGAGCACCAGGATGTGGAAGAGCGCGCGGAGCGCAGGAAAGAGGAAGGCGAAGAAGA
>DASVRB010000691.1:0-10280 GCA_036388835.1 Thermoanaerobaculia bacterium
CTCCGAACGCAGAAAAAGCGGCGACTCGCGTCGCCGCACTCCAAAGAAACATTGTATGGTTCGTCGCGTAATATTCGGGATGTACCGAATATTCGCAATCATGACTATTGCCACCCTCGCCGCCTGCTCTTCCGCCACCCGCCCGACCCTGCAACCCTGCGAATCACCCGGTGTGACCGGACGTGTTTCGTGCGGGACGGTTCGCGTTCCTGAGAATCCGGCGCAGCCACGCGGCCGCGCGCTCGACATCGCGTTTAAAGTGCTGCACGCGACCTCGTCCGATCCGAAACCAGATCCAATCCTGTTCTTTGCCGGCGGGCCTGGACAGGCGGGGACGGACATCGCGCCGCTGGTCGCGCAGATGCTGGCGACCACGCGAGCGGAGCGCGACGTCGTCCTCGTGGACCAGCGCGGCACCGGGCGCTCAAATCCGCTGCCGTGCAAGCCGCTCGTCGATGATCTCGAGTCGCTGGTCGGCTCGTTTGCGGCCGGTGCGCTGTCCGAGGCAGACCTGGTTCGCTGCCGCGACGAGTTGTCGCAGCGCGCGGATCTGCGGATGTACACGACCACCATCGCGATGCACGACTTCGATCGGGTGCGCGCGGCGCTCGGATACGAGCGGGTGAATCTGGTCGGCGGCTCGTACGGCAGTCGCGCCGCGCTGGTGTACGCGCGCCTCTTTCCGGAGCGCGTGCGCAGCGTCGTGCTGCGCGGCGGCGGGACGACGGAGTTGAAGTTGCCGCTCAACGTCGCGCGTGACGTCGAGGCCGCGTTTGAAGCGCTTTTCCGCGATTGCGCTGCCGATCCGTCGTGCGTCGCGCGCTACGGCGACGTGCGTGCGAAGTTCAGGAGCATTTACGCGCGGCTGGAGAACGCGCCGGTCGTGCTCGAAGCGATCGATCCGCGCAATCAACAGCCGTCGCGGCTCACGGTCACACAGGCGGTCTTCGTCGGCGGCCTGCTCTTCACGTTGTATTCGAGCGATTCCGCGGCCGCGGTGCCGTTGATCCTCGATCGCGCCGCGGCAGGCGAGTGGAAGCCGTTCCTCTCGGTGGTCGTCCCCACCACGGTCGCACTGGCCGGACAGGTGTACCTCGGCATGCATTTCTCGGTCACGTGCGCCGAGGATGTGCCGCAGTTCACGGTCGACGACGTGCGGCGTGAATCGGAAGGGACGCTTCTCGGCCCGCACTCCGGTCTCGCCGCAATCGACCGTTGCCGCATCTGGCCGCGCGGCGAAGTACCGCCCGATTTTCACGATCCGTTTCGCGTCGAAGCGCCGGTGCTCATCCTCTCCGGCCTCGTCGATCCCGCGCTCCCGCCGCGCTACGGCGACATCGACGCGCAATCACTCCCGAACAGCCGCCACATCCTGTTGCCCGCCACCGGACACGTCCCCTCCTATCCCGGCTGCACCGCCGAACAGGTCGCCCGCTTCATCGACACCGCATCGTTCGACGGGCTCGATTGGAGTTGTGTGGAGGACTTGAAGCGGCCGGAGTGGAGATAAGCGCGTCAAGGCGCTAAGGCGCGCAAAAGAGGGGCGCTTAGGCGCCAAAAAAGGAGGCGCTTAGGCGCTTAGGCGCGGAGGCGCTTGGGTGGTGTTTCGCGCGTGGCGTGGGTGATCCGAATTGATTGCGCTGGAGTGAAGCCGAAGTGGTGATGCCGCGAGAGATATGTTCAGGCGACGCATCACCCAAGCGCCTCCGCGCCTCGGCGCCTAAGCGCCCCTCGTCGCGCAACGAGCGGCGGGTTTGCACCCGCCGCTCGTGGCAAGAGGACTACCAGTTCACATTCACGAACCCGAGGGCGCGGCGGCTGAGGAGGTCGCCGCCGAAGGCTTCGTAGTGTTCGTTGTCGGTGGCGTTCGAGATGTCGACGCCGAAGCCGATGGTGTCGGTGATGCGGAAGTTCGCGCCCAGGTTGAGGACGTAGTACTGCTCGACCTCGCCGACGAACTGGCCGGCGGCCCAGGCGAATGAGTCGACCCAGCGATAGCCGGCGCGTGCGTCGAAACGATCGCCGCGATACGAAAGGCCGGCGTTGAACTTGTGCTCCGGTGCGTTCGGCAGGAGGCGATCGCCGAGCTGCTGCGATTTCACTTCGAAGTCGAACCAGGTGTAGTTGAAGTCGACCAGCCAGTTGTTCGTGACGTAGTAGTTCGCCGCGAACTCAGCGCCGCGAGTGTCGACTTCGCCCGCGTTGCTGTACGAGAAGACCAGCGCCGGCGCGCCGTTGACCGTGGTCAGGCCGGAGAAGCGCGTTTGCAGTGCAGCCTGCAGGAAGGCCCGGACACCCGCCTGCAGTTGCGGCGGCAGGTTGGTGGGAACGGTGTACGGCGTGAACTGCGGATTGACGCCCGGCAGGAGGTCGGTCACGAAGTTCGTGAGGTTGCTCTGATACACGTCGAGCGTCATGAACAGCTTGCTGTTGAAGATGCCGGAGTAGCCGATCTCATGGCTGCGCACCTTCTCGACGTCGAGGTTCGGATTGCCGAGGGCGAGGATCGGGAGCGCGCTGAAGCCGAGCTGCTGCAGCGCCGGCGCAAGGGGCGCGGTCTGCGGATTCTGCAGCGCGGCGCCGGCGAGGTTGGCCGGTGCGCCGGCCGGCGCGCGCAGGAAGAGCTCCGAGTAGTTCGGACGCTGGAACGCTTCGTTGTAGCCGTAACGAACGCTGTGGTTCTGCGCGAAGGTGTAGACGATCGCGCCCTTCGGCGAGAACTGCGCCTCGTGCAGCGTCGAGTCGTCCCAGCGCGCGGCGAGCAGCACTTTGAGGTTGGTGATCGGGTCGAGCTCGAGCTGTCCGAACAGCGCCTGCTGCCGTTCCGACTTCGCCTCGGCCATCAGGGTGTGGAAGCCGTTCGGCGCGGCCGTGTCGACTTCCTGCGTGTTGTACGCAGCGCCGAGGACGACGTGCGCGCGATCGCGGAAGAGGCCCCAGTCCGTCTGCACTTCGCCGTGAATGTTGTACGAGTCTTCCCAGAGTCCCGGCGTGCCGGGGATGACGCCCGAGCCGGACGAAAGCGCGATCTGGCGCTCCGCGATGCGGCCGTCGTAGTAGCCGAGGAAGTTCCAGTGCGGCATGTTGTAGTTCACGCGGCCCCACGGGTGCGCGACGTCCGTCACCTGCACGCGGCCGATGCCGGTCTGGAAAGTCGGACCTTCGAGCGTCGCGTAACCACCTTCGAGCGTCAGCACGTTCGTGTCGGTGAAGTGCTTGTCGAAACGGAGACCGCCGTACGCGACCTCCACTTCTTCGAGCGCGAGCGGCGCCGGCTCGCGCGGCAGGCAGTTGCTCGAAACGGTGGCGGAGCAGGGGACGGCGTATTCGACCGTGACGTTGCGCGAGCGCGTGAAATCGTCGCTGTGCGAATAGCCGCCGACGACGCGGTAGTACCACTCGTTGCCGAAGCCGCCGGCGTGGCGCACGTCGCCGCGGCGCGTGTTGAGATCGCCGCCGGTCAGGAGGACTCGTCCTCCCGGATTCGTGCGCGGCTGTTTGGTGGTCATGTTGAGCACGCCGCTGAATGCGTTCGGTCCGTACAGCGCCGAGCCGGGGCCGCGCACGAGCTCGACCGCCGCGAACTCATCGATCGGGAACGACAGCGCCGCCCACTCCTGCGCGCCGAGGAACGGAACCGAGGGATCGCGTCCGTCGATCAGCGTGAGGATGCGGCGATTCAGCGAGCTGTTGAAGCCGCGCGCGTTGAAGTTGAAGTCGTACAGGCCGCTCTGCGTGAAATCGACGCCGGGCGCGCTTTCGATGATGCGCGGCGCCTGACCCGCGGGCGCGGCAGCTTCGATCTGCTCCTCGCTCGCGACCGACACTGCTGCCGGCGCTTCGACGATGCGCTCGGTGCGGCGCGAGGCGGAGTAGACCGTGATCGACTCGGCCACGCTCAGCTTCCAGTCGACCTGCTTGTCGACGCGTGTGGTCGCGTCGCTGGTGACGACGACATTGGGCTCCGTCGCGGCCTGTTCTGCAGCGACGAACGAGATCGAGTACGTGCCGGGCGGCACGCTGAAACGGAACTCTCCGTTGGCGTCCGAGAGCTCGACCTGCGAGGTCTCGACGATCTGCACGATCACACCGCCGATGCCGCTGCCATCAGGACGGGTGATGCGGCCGGAGATGCGGCCGTTCGCCGCGAAGGCGGCAGGCGCAAGCAGGACTAAACAGAGGATGAACAATGAGATACGTACGTGCAGGCGAGCCATGACGCGCAACCTCCTCAGATACCGAAACCGTTTTTGATTGTGGTGGCACGAAGGTAATCGGGGGAGTAAGCGGCGTCAACGGAAAACGCCCGAACGATCGTTCGCTTCGGCACGCGTCTGTTCGATGCGTCTCTTCCGAACGGCGCCGCGCGGCGTGGCGTTCGCGTTATCCTTCACCGTCCAATGCACATCGGCAGTGAATGGCTCATCGAGGCGGGCGGGTGTCGCGAAGAGGCGTTGCGCGATGCGGCGCTGCTCGAGTCGCTCTTCTCGCGCATCATTGCCGACCTCGGGCTCCAGCCGCTGCACGCGCCGATGTTCCACGTCTTTCCGGTGCCCGGCGGCGTCACCGGGTTCGTGATGCTCACCGAATCGCATCTCGCCATTCACACCTGGCCCGAGCACGGCGTCGCCACGATCAATCTCTACTGCTGCCGTCCGCGTCCCGACTGGCCGTGGCACGTGCGCCTCGCCGAGATCCTCGGCGCCGCCGACGTCCGCGTGCGCGTGCTCGACCGCGCGATGGTGCCCGAGCTCGTGTCGTGACGACGTCTGCGAACTGCCCGTCCTGCGGCGCCGCGGTCGAGTTTGCGATCGGCTCGTCGGCAGTGGTGGTCTGCGCGTACTGCCGCTCGGTGGTCGCGCGTACGGATCGCGGCGTCGAAGCGCACGGCAAAGTCGCGGCGCTGATCGACACCGGCTCGCCGCTGCAGATCGGCACGTACGGAAGGCATCGCGGCGCGCAGTTCCGCCTCGCCGGAAGAACGCAGTTGCGGCATCAGGCCGGCGGCGTCTGGGACGAGTGGTACGCCGCGTTTGACGATGGACGCTGGGGCTGGCTGGCGGAGGCGCAGGGAAGGCTGTACGTCACCTTCAAGACCGCGGATGGCGCGCCGCCACTCGAACAACTCGACCTCGGCGCGAACGTGCCGGGACTCGACGGCCTCGTCGTCGCGGAAATCGGCAGCGCCGTCGTCGAATCGGCGGAAGGGGAGTTGCCTTGGCGGCCGGAGCCCGGCGTCTCGTATCCGTATGCCGATCTCACCGGCGCCGATCGCCGTTTCGCGACCATTGATTACAGCGAAGAGCCGCCGGTCGTGTTCAAAGGATCAGAGACCACATTCGGCGAGCTTGGGATTACAGGAGAAGCGGCGCGGCGGAACAAAGTCGCGGCGGTGGCGCTCAATTGCTCACAATGCGGCGGCGCACTGGAACTCAAAGCGCCCGATCGCGCCGAGCGGGTCTGGTGCCCGCATTGTGGCGCCGGTCACGACATCACTGCCGGCAAGCTGCAGTTCTTCGCGAAGCTCAAGAAGAAATCGTTCGATCGTCCGATCGAGAACGGCGCGACCGGAACCATTGAAGGGGTGACGTACGTCGTGGCCGGATTCATGCGGCGTTCCGTGGAATTCGACCAGACGTATTTCTGGACCGAATACCTGCTCTACAACCGCGAAAACGGCTATCGCTGGCTCGTTCACAGCGACGATCACTGGAGCTTCGTCACGCCGCTGCGGCCGGGCGAAGTGAACGATTTGTCGAGCGCGAACGACGCTGCCAGAACGGTGTCGTACAACGGGCAGCAATACCGGCTCTTTCAAACCGCAACGGCCAAAGTGCGCTATGTGGACGGCGAGTTTTACTGGCGCGTCAGTACAGGAGAAGAAGTCGATACTGCCGATTACATCGCGCCGCCGTTCGGGATCTCGAAAGAGGTGACGGTCGACGGTGCGCGCGAGCTCAGTTACTCGCACGCGCGCTACATGCCGCACGAGGAAGTGGAGCGCGCGTTCGGCCTCACAAATCTGACGCGCCCGCAGCTCCCCGGTCCGATGCAGCCTTATCCCGGACCATCGCTCGGCCGCACGTGGGCGGTCATGCTCGCGCTGTTGTTCATTGTGATGCTGGTGCTCGCGGCGTCGCGGCCGCGGCGGGTCGTGCTCGCGCGCGAATTCGATCCGCTTGCTGTCGCGCCATTGGCCGAGGGGCCGGCCAACGGCCGCATTCTTTTCAGCGAGCCGTTCGAGCTCACTGGCGACCACAATGTCGCAATCCAGGCGAGCAGCGACGTGCACAATAGCTGGATTCACATCACCGGCGACCTGGTGAACGAAGCCACCGGCGCATTACAGACCTTCGAAGTGCCGCTCGAGTATTACGCGGGCGTCGAGGATGGGGAGCGCTGGAGCGAGGGGAAGCGGAAGCGCAATGCATACCTGGCGCGACCCGAGAAAGGCCGCTATGTGCTGCGGCTGGAAACGCAATGGGACCCAGGCGCGAATCCGGTGCCGGTGCGCCTCATCGTGCGCGAAGGGGTGTTCCGCCTGCCGCATTTCATCATCGCGCTGCTGGTGCTCTCGATCGTCCCTATGATCGCGATGATCCACGAAGTGATGTGGGAAGCGCGGCGCTGGCAGGACAGTGCGTACAGCCCCTACGGGCATGTGGAGACGACCGATGACGATGAGGAGTGACCGATGCTGAAACGGCTGTACGTGGTGTTCGCGATTCTGGTGATCGGCGGTTACGCGTACGCCGGCTTTCGCGGACTGGAGCTGTCGCGCGGCCGTAAAGGATTCGCTCCGCAATCACAATCCGTCCGCGGCGCAAACGGCGGCGCCCGTACGTTCTGGTATGGCGGCTATCGAGGAGGGAAGTGATGACCGGCAATCCGATGCTCAACGTATTTATCAATACCCTGATCTACACGCTCTTCGGCGTGATCGTCTTCGGCCTCTCGTTCTGGATGATGGTGAAAATCTCCCCCTTCCCAATCCGCAAAGAGCTCGAGACCGACCACAACACCGCCGTCGCCATTCTGATGGGGTCCGTGATTCTCGGGCTGGCGATCATCATTGCGGCGGCGTTGCATGGGTGATGAGCTGTTGTCGGTTCTCAGTGGTCGGTTGTCTGTAGTGTCACGCCTGCGGCGCAGCGTCGTAATTGAACAGAGATACGAGTTCGTCCGCAGCGCGCGCGTTGCCGGTCGATGAACCGCCTCCCGCAGCCGTGGCGGTACAGACAACTGACAACTGATAACCGACAACAGTCGAACGACATGAACCGCACCCCCATCCTCTTCCTCAACGTGCTCGTCGTCGCGGCGTGCGGGCTTGTTTACGAGCTGCTGGCCGGGACTGTGGCGAGTTATGTGTTGGGCGATTCGGTGACGCAGTTCTCGCTGATCATCGGGTTGTATTTGTCGGCATTGGGGGCGGGGGCGTGGCTGTCGCGGTTCATCGAGCACGATCTGGCGGCGCGGTTCGTCGATGTGGAATTGTGCGTCGCGCTGATCGGCGGGCTTTCGGCACCGCTGCTGTTTCTCGGATTTGCGCGGCTCGACTGGTTCCGGCTGTTTCTCTATCTGATCGTCTTCGCCATCGGCACGCTGGTCGGCCTCGAGCTGCCGATCCTGATGCGCATTCTCAAAGAGCAGCTCGAGTTCAAAGACCTCGTGGCGCGGGTGCTGACGTTCGATTACATCGGCTCGCTCGTCGCGGCGGTGCTCTTTCCGATGTTCCTGATGCCGCGCTTCGGCGTCGTGCGTACATCCATTCTGTTCGGACTGCTCAATGCATTCGTCGGCCTGTACGGCACCTGGCTCCTGCGGCCGCTGCTGCGCGGTGTCGGCGTGCTGCGCATCCGCGCGGCCATTGTGGTGGTGATCCTGGCGATTGCGCTGTGGCGCGCCGATGCACTGACCACGCTCTCCGAAGACGAGCTGTATGCGGACAACATCGTGTACACCACCAGCTCGCCGTATCAGCGCATTCTGGTCACGCAGAACGAGGCCGGATTCCAGCTGTTCCTCAATGGGAATCTGCAATTCAGCTCGGCCGATGAATACCGCTATCACGAAGCGCTGGTCCATCCGGCGATGTCGTTCGGCGCACCGCGCCGCGTATTGATCCTCGGCGGCGGCGATGGTCTCGCCTTGCGCGAGGTGTTGAAGTACAGCAGCGTCGAGCACGTCACGCTCGTCGATCTCGATCCGAAGATGACGGCGCTCTCGCGCACGTTCAAGCCGCTCGGCACGCTCAATCACCACGCCCTCGAAGATCCGCGGGTGCGCGTGGTCAATGAGGACGCAATGATCTGGATCGAGCAGGTGCGCGACACGTTCGACGTCGCGATCGTCGATTTTCCCGACCCGAGCTCGTTCGCCGTCGGCAAGCTCTTCACGACGCGCTTCTATCGGATGCTGCGCGCACGGATGACGCCCGACGCCACGATTGCGGTGCAATGCACGTCGCCGCTTTACGCGCCGCGCTCGTACTGGTGCATCGTGCGAACGATGGAAGCGGCCGGCCTGCAGGTGCGCGCATACCAGACCACCGTGCCGTCGTTCGGCGTGTGGGGTTTCGCGCTCGCACGCTTGCAGCCGTTCGAGGCACCAAAGCGCATCCACATCGTGACCCGTTTTCTCGACGACGCCACGCTCGCCGCGATGTTCGTCTTTCCTCGCGACATGGCCCCTGTCGCGGTCGAGGTGAATCGCCTCGATAACCAGATGCTGGTGCGCTATTACGAGGAAGAGTGGCGCAAGTGGTCTTGACGCGTGGCGTCGTTTTCGCGGCGGTGACCGGGGGCCTCCGGCGGCCGGGGCCGCAGGCCCCGGACCCCGCTGACAGGCCCAGCCTCCGCGACAGAGTGTCTTATCTCGCACGAGTGTCGCGGAGGCTTGGCCTGTCAGACGGGTCCGGGCCCGTGGGCCCGGCGGCCGGAGGCCCCCGGTCGGCGGCCCGATGACGGACCTCACGCGCCGCGACCTGCTCGCCACCTTTCTTGGGCTTCCGGTCGCGGCTGCGGCGTGCCGCACGCGCCCGCCCGCACTCCCGCCCGGCACGCTCGTCGGCGCGTCGCACGAGGTCGGACATCGCTTGCGACAGGGGCCGCCGCCGCAACCGTCGCGGTGGGAATCGCACGAGGTCGCGATCGTCGGCGGCGGCATCGCCGGCCTCGCCGCGGCGTGGCGGCTCGCGCACGCGGGCGTTGGCGCGGCCCGCGATGTCGTGCTCTTCGATCTCGAGCCCGCCGTCGGCGGTACGTCGCGCAGCAGCAACGCATATCCGTGGGGGGCGCATTACGTCATCGCGCCGTCGCCCGACGATCGTGTATTGACGCGGCTCCTCGATGAGATGGGCGTGATGGAAAACGGTGCGGTCGCGGAACAGTTTCTCTGCCGCGATCCGCAGGAGCGGCTCTTTCATCGCGGACGGTGGTACGAGGGGCTGTATCTCGAAGCGGGTGCGTCGCACGAAGACCTGCGCCAGCTCCGCGCATTCGAGGCGGAGATCGCGCGCTGGGCCGCTTGGCGCGATGGACGCGGACGGCGCGCGTTCGCGATTCCGATTGCACGCGGATCCGATGATGCCGAGGTTACGGCGCTCGATCGTCTGTCGATCGGCGAGTGGCTCGATGCGCGCGGCTTCAACTCACCGCGACTGCGGTGGCTGGTCGATTACGCGTGCCGCGACGATTACGGCGCGCGTCTGCACAACACCAGCGCCTGGGCCGCGATCTTCTATTTTGCGTCGCGCGAGCAGCGGGCGACGGTGACCTGGCCGGAGGGAAACGGCCGGATCGTCGCGCACCTCGCGCGCTCAGCACAGCCGCGCACCGGCTGGCTCGTCGCGGACATTTCGCCGACGAATGCAGGCGCGGACGTGATTGCGATCCGCGGCGACGAAGCGGTCGGCGTGCATGCGAGGCGGGTGATCTTCGCCGGACCGCAGTTCGTCGCCGCGCGTGTGCTCCGGCCGTGGCGCGAGCAGCCGCCCGCGCACGTGCGCGAGTTCGAGTACGGCTCGTGGCTCGTCGCGAATCTGGCGTTGCGCGATCGCCCCGAATCGCACGGTTTTCCGCTCGCCTGGGACAACGTTCTCTATGACAGTCCATCCCTCGGCTACGTCGTCGCCACGCACCAGCGCGGCATCGACCGCGGCCCGACCGTGCTGACGTACTACTACGCGCTCGCCGAATCCGATGCGCGCGCCGAACGCGAGCGCCTGCTCTCCGCGAACCGCGATCAATGGGCCGAGGTCGCGCTCGCCGATCTGTCGC
>DASVRB010000692.1:0-8617 GCA_036388835.1 Thermoanaerobaculia bacterium
CGTCGGCTCCTCCGACGAAGCCATCCCGATCATCCGCGAGTCGCACGAACGATGGCTTCAACAGGAGAGAGAGAATGCCCACTCAGGAGCAAATCCTTGACGCGCTGAAAAAGGTCAAGTTCCCCGGCCTTTCGCGCGACATCGTGTCGTTCGGATTCGTCCGCGACATCAAGATCGACGGCGGCAACGTCGCGTTCACGATTCATTTCCAGACCGAGAATCCGGCCGTCGGACAGCAACTCGCGCGTGACGCCGAGGGGGCCGTGCGTGCCGTCGAAGGCGTCACGGACGTGCGGCTGCATCTCGAGATCGGCGCCCGCGGCGCCGCGCCGCAGCAGGCAGGCGGCGGCATGCAGCAGATGCCGGCCGGCCCGCGCACGCTCGAAGGCGTCAAGTGGCGCATCGCCGTCGCCTCCGGCAAAGGCGGCGTCGGCAAGTCGACGGTCTCCACCAATCTCGCCCTCTCATTGCGCGCGCTCGGCTTCACCGTCGGCTTGCTCGATGCCGACATTTACGGTCCGTCGCAGCAGATGATGCTCGGCATCGAAGGGCGTCCGCAGATCGACGACCGCGACGAGAAGATCATTCCGATGGAGCGGCACGGCATCAAGACCATGTCCCTCGGCCTCATCACCGACGCCGACACGCCGGTCATCTGGCGCGGCCCGATGGTCATGAAGGCCATCGATCAGTTCCTCACCGACGTCAAATGGGGCGAGCTCGATTTCCTGATCATCGACCTCCCGCCAGGCACCGGCGACGCGCAGCTCACGCTCACGCAGAAGGCCGGCCTCACCGGTGCCGTCGTCGTCACGACGCCGCAGGACGTGGCGCTCATCGACGCGCGTAAAGGGCTGGCGATGTTCCGCAAGGTCAACGTGCCGGTGCTCGGCATCGTTGAGAACATGAGCTACTTCCTCTGCCGCCATTGCGGCGAACGGGAAGAGATCTTCGGCCACGGCGGCGGCAAGCGCACCGCCGATCTCCTCGGCGTGCCGTTCCTCGGTGAAGTACCGATCGATCCGAAGGTCGTCGTCGGCGGCGATAGCGGGGAGCCGATCGTCGCCTCATCGCCCGACGCACCCGCCGCTGCCGCGTTCCGCGAAGTCGCCCGCCTGGTCGCCGAGCAGGTGCAGTCCGGCATGGAAGGCCACACCCACGGCCACGGCGGTCACGGTCACGATCATCACCACGATCACGACCACGACCACGCGCACACACATTAAGAAGGTGGAGGACAGGCAATCCTGCCTGTCCTCTTTTTCTCATCACGCGAAAGAGGACAGGCAGGATTGCCTGTCCTCCACCAGCGCCATCTAAACTGCACGGGCATGCTCACCAAAGGCCGTGTTGCCGAGTGGCTGAAGCGCCGCTTTTTTCTGCGGCTGCACATGTCGCTGATCCTCGGCGGGACTTTTCTCGCCGGCCTCGCCGCGACGCACCTGATGCTGCTGACGGGGGTCGTCGACAACCTCGCGCTGCGATACGGCGTCGCGGTTTGCGCGGCGTATCTGATGTTCCTCGTGCTGATCCGGCTGTGGCTGTACTACGTCGGAATCCATGAAGGCTCGGTCGATCTGTTCGGCGACGGTGTGGACATCGTGACCGAAATTGGAGGCGATCTCGATTTTGATGGTGGCGGAATCGGCGGTGGCGGGTCGTTTGGTGGCGGCGGAGCGAGCGGCTCGTGGAGCTCCGGCCAGTCGTTGCCCGTCACGCCGCGAGCGGCACTGGTCGATGCGGGAAAGGGCGGCGCGTCGACACCGAAGTCAGGATTCAGCTTCGGCTTCGATTTCGACTTCGACGAATGGATCGTGGTCGTGCTCTTTCTCGCGCTCATTGCCGCGCTGCTGCTCGGCGGCTTCTACATCCTCTACACCGCCCCGATGATCTTCACCGAGGCGGCGTTCGAAGCGCTGCTCGCTGGAGCGCTGGCGCGGCGTGCGCGCAAGATCGACAGCCCGGGCTGGGTCGGTGCGGTCACGCGTGCGACGGTGTGGCCGTTCCTGTCGATCCTGATCCTCGCGATGTTCCTCGGATGGGCGGTGCAGAACGCGTGTCCCGGCGCGACGCGCCTGCGTCATGCGTTCGACTGCACCGCGGCGGAACGGCTCTGATATCTTCCCGCGCATGATCAACAAAGTCGTCGCTTCCGCGGATGAGGCGGTGCGGGATGTAATCGATGGCTCGACGCTCGTCGTCGGCGGGTTCGGTTTGTGCGGCATTCCGGAGAACCTGATCCACGCATTGGTGGCGAAGAAAGTCACCGGTCTGACCTGCGTTTCGAATAACGCCGGCGTCGACAACTGGGGCCTCGGGCTGCTGCTGCAGACGAAGCAGATTCGCAAGATGGTCTCGTCGTATGTCGGCGAGAACGCGGAGTTCGAGCGGCAGTACCTCGCCGGCGAGTTGGAAGTGGAGTTCGTGCCGCAGGGAACGCTGGCGGAGCGGATGCGCGCCGGCGGTGCAGGCATCCCGGCCTTCTTCACGCCGGCCGGCTTCGGCACGACGGTCGCCGAAGGAAAAGAAACGCGCGATTTCGACGGCCGGATGTACGTCATGGAGCGCGGCATCGTCGGCGACTTTTCCCTCGTCGCCGCCTGGAAAGGCGATCGCCTCGGCAACCTGGTCTACCGGAAGACCGCCCGCAACTTCAACCCGATGGCCGCGACCGCCGGCAAAGTCTGCATCGCCGAGGTCGAAGAGCTCGTCGAGCCCGGCGAGATCGATCCCGATGGCGTGCACACGCCCGGCATCTTCGTGCACCGCGTGGTCGTGGCCCCTCGGGAAAAGCGCATCGAGCAGCGAACGGTCAGGAAGTAGGGCGGAGTTCCCCCGTCATCCTGAGCGTCAGCGAAGGATCTCGGCGACGACGGCCGCAGCCAGAGGCGACGGCCGTCGCATTTTGAGATCCTTCGCTAAAGCTCAGGATGACGGCGTTCGTTTTGGGGCACTCCACATTCTCCGCTGCACGTGCAACTCACCCTCGCTCAAGCCCAACCAGCGCGGATACGCGAATGACTCCATTCGCACGTATCCCGGCACGTCGCGGTTGAAGGCGATGATGAATTCGTCGTCGATCACGCCGTCGCCGCGTTTGCCGAGGTTTTTGCGGCCGGCCGGGAGGGCGACCAGGAATGCGTTGATCTCGTAGCCGCCGTCCATGCGCGTGAGCGACACGCCGTGCGCGCGCAGTGACGCGAACGCCTCCCATCGCGCGCGGTTCCAGGCGAGGTATTCCGCCGTTCCGGCAACGGAGAAGAGGATGGCGACCGCGAGCAAAGCGGCGGCAATTCCGCGCGCGAGCCGCGTTGGTTGAAGCGACGACGCGAGCACAATCATCAGAATCGCGAACGGCCACGCGGTGTCGATCGAGTAGCGGTCGAAGTTGATCGACATGAACGCGGTGATCGCGGTTCCGCAGGCGAGATACGCGGCGCAGTAACGGCCGAGCGGATGCTCGATGCGCAGCGCCGCGATGGCGATGCTCGCCGCGACCACCGCGGCGATCGACGTGACGACCATCAGCGCCACTTTCGACGCGAACGGCAGCGCGAACGGATGCGGCATGCGGAAGATCCAGACGTCGCGCAGCGTCGGCGGGCCGAGGCCGAAATCGGTGAAGACATTGCCGCCATTGACGTACGGAACCGGCATCCCGATCTGCACCGTCATCCGCCACGCCGCATATCCAAAGACCACCGTGCAGACGATCGCCGCGGCGCGCGAATACGCGACGCGCGTTCGCGCGAGCAGCACGAAGACGAGGAGCGGCGCGAAGAAGAGCGCCACGTTCTGCCAGTTGAAGAAGAGGTAATGCGCCGCGCGCATCAGCAACTTGTCGACCGCCGGTTTGTGCAGCGACAGTTCTTTTTCCGACGCGACCAGCACGCCGGACACCGCGAGCAGCGCGAAAACGATCGCGGTCGCTGCGTACGTCGCGGCGACCTTCTTCCTCCGATACGTCAGCGCCACGATCAGCGGCGCGAGCGCGTTCAGAATCGCGAACTGTCGCGTGAAGAACGACGCCACCGTCGCCGCGAACGCGAGCGCGAGCCACACTCCTTCTCGATCCCACGCCCGTACGAACGCGTTCGCCGCGAGCAGCGAGAGGAAGACGAACGGCACGTGCGTCATCGACGTGAACGAGGCCCAGAAGAAGAGCGGATGAAAGAGCAGCGCCGCCGCGCCGAACAGCGCCAGACCCCGCTCGATGTTCACGTACCGAAGCAGCGCGTACGCGAGAAGGGTCGAGGCGAGCGAAAGCGTCAACGTCGCACAGCGCAACACGGTGAAGGACTCGCCGAACAGCGTCACCCAAAGCGCGCCCCACGCGAACTGCAGGTATGCCGTAGCCGAGGCGAACGGCGTGAAGTGAATCTCCCCGGAGTGGGCAAGCGTGACGGTGGTGTAGCCGACACCCCAGTCGTCGTTGAGCGGAAAGTTGCCGCGCGGATCGACGACGATCACTGCCGCGGCGAACGCGGCGAGTAGCAGTAGCTGTGGCCGGAGCTGCTTCATTCGTCGCGCGTATCGTCGCTTGCCGGTCGCGGAATTGAAAATTGAAAATTGAAAATTGAAAGATCGGAGTGGAATTGACGGCAACGCGAGTGCGCCGATTTTTCAATTCTCAATTTTCAATTTTCAATTTCCCGCAAGCCGGTGATAGCTTTCGCGGAGAGGAGAAATCACTTGCCACTGTCTCGCGAACAGATCGTGCGCCGCGCCGCCCAGGAGCTCCGCGACGGCTTTTACGTCAACCTCGGCATCGGGATGCCGACGCTCGTCGCGAACATGATTCCGGCCGGCATGGAGGTGATCCTGCAGTCGGAAAACGGCATCCTCGGGCTTGGGCCATTTCCTTCCGAGGACGAAGTCGACGCGGACCTGATCAACGCGGGCAAGCAGACCGTCACCGTGCTCCCGGGCGCGTCGTATTTCTCCAGCGCCGACTCCTTCTCCATGATCCGCGGCGGCAAGGTCGATCTTTCGATTCTCGGCGCGATGCAGGTCTCGGCCAAAGGCGACATCGCGAACTGGATGGTGCCGGGGGCGATGGTGAAGGGGATGGGCGGCGCGATGGATCTCGTGGCCGGCGCGAAACGGCTCATCGTGACGATGGAGCACGTCACGAAAAAAGGCGAGAAGAAGATCCTCGAGAACTGCAACCTGCCGCTCACCGGCGTCAGCTGCGTGAACCGCATCATCACCGACTACTGCGTGCTCGACGTCACTCCCGACGGTCTCGAGCTGCTCGAAGTGGCGCGGGGTGTGACGCCCGAACAGGTGCAGTCAATGACCGAGCCGAAGCTGGTCATGCGCGACGTCAAAGAGATCGCGGTGTAGCCGATGTGGCGGCGCGTCGCCGGCGTTCTTCCGACGGCGGCGGCCGTACTGTTCGTCCTGCTCGCGTACGTGTTCTTCGGCAGCGCCGGCACGCTCGAGTTCCGGCGCGTGGTCGTGGAGCGAACGTATTACGGCAATCTCGCCGAAGGCTTTCGGCGCGGTCAGCTCAGTATGTTCAGCGCGGCCGAGCCGGAGATCCTGCGGCTCGAGAATCCATACGAGCTGAAACAGCGCGAGGGGCTGCAATACCTCTGGGACGCGAGCCTCTACAACGGCCGCTACTACCTCTATTTTTCGCCTGTCCCGATTCTGCTTTTCGTGCTGCCGTTCCGCGTCGTGTCGGGTGGCTATCCGAGCGATGAGCTGAGCGCGGTGTTCTTCTGCGCCTGGGCGTTTCTCGCTTCAGTCGCGTTTGCGTGGCGCGCGCTGCGTCACGTCGAGCGGCGGCATCTCCCGTTTCCGCTTTGGGTGCTGCTGATCGGCACCGGCAGCCTCTTGCCATGGGTCATCGTCGAGGTCCGCGTTTACGAGGTCGCCTCGGCGTGCCTGACTGCGATGGCGGCGACGTGGGCATTCACGCTGCTTCGTTTTCTGGAGCGGCCGACCGTCCGCACGGCCGCGTGGATGGGCCTCTTCCTCGCGCTCACGATCGCCGCGAAACCGAACATGATCGTGCTGCTCGTCGTTGCCGCGGCGGCGATCTGGAAGCAGCGGCGCAAGCTCGCAGTCGCCGCGTTCGTGCCGGTGCTCGCGATCGGCAGCGCGTACGCGATCTACAACTACGCGCGTTTCGGGTCGCCGGCCGAGACCGGGATGACGTATCAACTGACGCTCGTCCCGATGAAGAACTACTCGCCGTGCCGCCTCTGCACGGCGTCGGATGCGAGCCGCTTCTTCAACACGCTGCTGCAGTACCTGTCGCTGCCGCCGAAGTTCGTGAGCGACTTCCCGTTCGTCGATCTGCGTTGGAACGACGTCGACAAGAACATCTCGTTTCCAGCGACTCCGGAGCAGGTCGGCGGCATCGCCGCGATCACGCCGCTGACGATGGTGGGGACGGCGCTGATCGCGCTGCTGTTCCTCGCGCGCCGCACCTCCGGTGCGCCTGCACGCACGGCGATGCTGCTGATGGCGGCGGCGTGGCTGGTGCTGCTCACGCTCAGCACGTGTCTCTGGCTGACCGCGCGCTATTCGCTCGATTACTGGGGGCTGATGCTGCTCGCGTCGGTGATCGCAATCGAGCAGGGGTTGACGTTTCTGCGCGAGATGGACGTGTCGATTCGTCCGCTGCGCGCGCTAATCGCGCTGCTCGCGTGCTACTCGATCGTGACCGGACTACTCCTCGGCTTCTCGGGGCGTTGGGGCGCGTTCAAGCGGCAGAACCCGGAGCTGTTTTCCCGGATTGAGCAGTCTCTTCGCTAGGACTCTTCTTCATGTCGAGAAAGAGGAGCGCGATGCCGATGCAGATCGCCGAGTCGGCGACGTTGAAGGCTGGCCAGTGGTTCGAGCCGAGGTAGACGTCGAGAAAGTCGACGACGTAACCGAAGCGGAAGCGATCGAGGAGATTGCCGACCGCGCCGCCGAGGATGAGGTGCAGGCCGGTCTGGAGCAGGCGATCGGTGATCGCGGAGCGCATCGCGTACACGACCACCACGCAGAACACCGCGATCGCGCCGACGTTGAGCAGGAGCGGGATGAGACGCGAGCCGGCATTTGCTCCGATGCCGAATGCCGCGCCGGTGTTGCGGACGTGCACGAGCTGGAAGAAGTTCGGGATGACCGGAATCGTCTCGTGCAGGTCGATGCGCGCCAGCACCAGCGCCTTCGTCCAGATGTCGAGAATGATGATGACGGCCGAAAGGGCCAGGTAGTGCACGCGCTTCAAGAGGTTCTCCCCGTCACCGTGCGGCGACGTTCTGTTTTTCTTCGATCAGGCGATCGAGCTCGACGCGCAGGCGGCCGAGAATCTCATCATAGGTGAACTGGCCGATCGAATCTTCGCCGCGCTTGAGGTTCACGTAGCTCGGCGCGCACCACATGCCGAGGTCCGCGTCGTCCGTTTCGCCGGGACCGTTCACGCGGCAGCCCATCACCGCGATGGTGATGTCGTGCTGTTTCGCGTACGCGGTCATTTCGCGCACGTTCTGCGCGAGGTCGATGAACGCTTCGTTCTCGACGCGCGAGCACGACGGGCAACTGATGATGTTCAGTCCCTTGTGCTCGAAGCGCGGCACGGAGCGGAAGCGGCCGGTGCGGATGTCGTCGAGGATTTGACGGCCGACCGTGATCTCGTCGCCTTTGTTTTCGAAGGGGAGGGTGAGGGAAACGCGGATGGTGTCGCCGATGCCGCGGGTGATGAGCTGTTCGAAGGCGATGCGGGTTTTGATGATGCCGTCCGGCGGCATGCCCGCCTCGGTCACACCGAGGTGCAGCGGCACGTCGGGCCGCGCCTCGGCGAAGCGGATGTTCGCGTCGATGACTTTGTTCGGATCGGAGTCTTTGATCGAGACGCAGTACTGATCGAAGCCGAGGTCGTCGAGCATCGTGCAGTGCTCCATCGCCGACTCGAGCATCGGGGTGAGATTGTCGTCTTTCGCGTACTTGGAGACTTTGTCGGGATCGACCGAGCCGGCGTTGACGCCGATGCGCATCGCGCAGCCGTGATCGCGCGCGACGGCGACGAGATACTTCACTTTCTCGAGCACCGGTTTCTCGCGCTCGAGGTGATAGAGGTGGCCGGGGTTGTAGCGGAGCTTCTGAACGTACGGCGCGACCTTTTCGGCGAGGCGATAGTTTTCCTGCAGGTCGATGGAGAGGTTCGCGTTCGGACGCGCGGCCCGGATCTCCGCGAGCGCGGCAACGTCTTTCGGGTTGTCGACCGCGATACGGATGACGTCGGCACCAGCCGCTTCGAGCAGCTCGACCTGCCGGATCGTGGCCGGAATGTCGACGGTGCGCGTCGCCGCCATCGACTGCACGGCAATCGGGTTGTTCCCCCCGATCTTCACATTGCCGATTCGAATCTCTCGCGTCTGTCGTGTGGTCGTCACGCGGCTTCCTAACGCGCGCAAGGGGGAAAGATTCCGGCGCGGCGCGCCGCGCCTGCACGTGAATCAACATTCATGCGCGGCCGCGGAATGCGCTCCTCTGATGGTGTCGGGTGTCAGGTGTCTGCGGTGTTGCGGCTGGCGGGACCGGTGCGGCCAGCCCGAAAACCCCAGACACCTGACACCTGATATCTGACACCCGGCTGCGCGCGCCGAACTCTTCC
>DASVRB010000693.1:0-3103 GCA_036388835.1 Thermoanaerobaculia bacterium
TCGACATCGCGATCTCGCTGCCGGTCATGCTGGCCATCTTCCCGGTGCTGACGTTGATCGTGTGGCTCGCGCAGAGGCTGCAATCGCCCGGCCCGCTCTTCCACGTGCAGACGCGCGCCGGCCTGCAAAACCGCCGCTTCCCCATTCTCAAGTTCCGCACCATGCATCCGCAGAACGCCGACGTGGCCCGCCAGGCGCGCGACGGCGACGAGCGCGTCTATCCGATCGGCAAGTGGTTCCGCAAGCTCAGCATCGATGAGGTGCCGCAGTTCTGGAACGTGCTCCGCGGCGACATGAGCATCGTCGGCCCGCGCCCGCACCTGATCGAGCACAACAACCAGTTCTCGCAGTTCATGGCGAACTATCACGTCCGCACGTTCGTGAAGCCCGGCATCACCGGCCTCGCGCAGGTCCGCGGCTATCGCGGCGAAGCGCGCAGCAACGCCGACATCGAGAACCGCGTCGCGTGCGACATCGAGTATCTCGAGAATTGGAATCTCTCGCTCGAGTGCGGCATCATCCTGCGCACCTGCGCGCAGATGGTCATCCCGCCGCGGACGGCCTACTGACGAGCCGCGACCGTCAGCCGCTCAAGCTCCGTCATCCTGAGGCGGCGAAGCGCGCCGAAGGACCTCGCACAGGGTGCTTGGATGATCGTGGTCGCTCGTTTGCGAAGGGGCGTGTGCGGGGTCCTTCGCCGTCTCCGCGGCTCAGGATGACAGCGTTTTCTACGCCGTTCGCTCCTCCGCCCTCGGCGAAGACGCTTCCGGCCTCTCCTTCGCCGGCATCCACGAATCGCTCCTCTTTGTGCGCGCGCACGAAATCGAAGCGGCGGTTGCGCGGGTGCGCGCGTCGGCGCGCAGTGAACGTGCGAATGCGTATCGCGCGCAACACGGCATCGCGCATGACGAGACGCCGATGCCGGTGGTGGTGCAGCGGATGATCGATGCGCGGGTCAGCGGCGTCGTCTTCACCGCACATCCGACCAGCGGCGACGTGCACGAGGTGGTGATCAGCGCGCTCTTCGGCCTCGGCGAAGGGCTTGTCTCCGAAGGCTTCGACGCCGACACATTCGTCGTGCAGAAAGACGATCTGACGATCGCGGCGGAGATCGCGGAAAAGAGGGAGCAAATCGTCTTCGATCGTGAAAAAGGCAGCGGCACGAAACGGGAGCACGTCGCGCAGCCGCACGCGCGCAGTCTCTCGGACAACGAAGTGCGCGAGCTCGCACGCACGGCCATTGCCATCGAGAACGCGTTCGGCAGACCGCAGGACATCGAGTTCGCGTTCGACGACTCCGGCCTCTACATCCTCCAGGCGCGTCCGATCACGACAGCCAATGAATACGGCCCCGCGGCCGGCAACCGGATGCTGTGGGACAACTCGAACATCGTCGAGAGTTTCTCCGGCGTGACGTCGCCGATGACGTTCAGCGTGATTCGCCGCGCGTACGCGATCGTCTACAAACTTTTCGCGGAAGTGATGGGCATCCCGCCCGCCACCGTGCGCGCACACCAGCCGGTGTTCGAGAACATGCTCGGCCTTTTCCGCGGACAGGTTTTCTACAACCTCCTGAACTGGTACGCGCTGGTGCGCCTTTTCCCCGGATACGAGCAGAACCGCGCCTTCATGGAGCAGATGATGGGGGTGTCCGTCACCCTGAGGCGCGAAGACGCCGAAGGGTCTCAGCCGCGACGGCCTCGCACTTTGAGATCCTTCGCTGCGCTCAGGATGACGGGCACCGCGTTCCGGATGCTCCGCAATTTCGCCGGCATCGACAAACATGTCGCGGAGTTCGAGGCGAACTTCAAAGCGCATTACGAACGCTGGTCGCGCACCGATTTCGATGCGCTGAAACCGCATGAGCTGATGCAGCTTTACGGCGAGTTCGAAGACCGCGTGCTCTGGTCGTGGCGCGCGCCGATCATCAACGATTTTTTCGTGATGATCTTCTACGGCACGCTGAAAAAGCTGTCGGAGAACTGGTGCGGCGACGCCTCGCTGCAGAACGATCTGCTGGCAGGCGAAGGCGGGATCGAGAGCGCCGAGCCGGCGAAGATGCTGCTCCGTTTCGCGGAGATCGCACGTCCCGATGCCGCACTTTGCGACGCAATCAACAGCGGCGATCTCGCGCGCATCCGGCGCGACTTTCCCGAGTTTTCCAAAGAGCTCGATCGCTATCTGGAACTGTACGGCTTCCGCTGCATGAACGAGCTGAAGCTCGAAGAGCAGTCGCTGCGCGATCGCCCGGAACTGCTGCTGACGTTCATCCGCAACTACCTCGCCGCGCCGCCGAAAGCGGTCGACGAGTCGCGCATCCGCGTCGATGCGGAACGCCGCGCGTTCGGCGCCTTGCGCTCGCCCGTGAAACGCGCGCTCTTTCGTTTCGTGCTGAAGCGCGCGCGCATCGGCGTGCGCAATCGAGAGAACATGCGCTTCGCCCGCACGCGCATCTTCGGCCTGGTGCGCGAGGTGGTCCGCGCGTTCGGCCGCCGCCTTTACGACGAGCAGCTCCTCGACTCCGCGGACGACGTCTTCTACCTCGGCCTCGACGAGTTGTGGGATTTCGTGAAGGGCACCGCGCTGACGACCGACCTGCGCGCGCTCGCCGCGCTGCGCCGCAAGGACTTCGAGGCGTATCGCGCCGATCCGAACATCGAAGAGCGCTTCGAAACGTACGGCATGGCCTATCACCGCAACGCATTCCGCGCGCGACGCGGTGCGGCCGCGCCGACCGAAGGAGGCCTGCGCGGCGTGGCCTGCTCGCCCGGCATCGTGACCGGCCCGGTGAAGGTGCTGCGCTCGCCGCATGACGACATGCGCCTGAACGGCGAGATCCTCGTTGCCGAGCGCACCGATCCAGGCTGGGTGCCGCTCTACCCGTCGATCTCCGGCCTCCTCATCGAACGAGGCTCGATCCTCTCCCACTCCGCCATCGTCGCCCGCGAGATGGGCATCCCCACCATCGTCGGCATTCGCGGACTCACGTCGATCGTGAAAACGGGCGATGTGGTGACGATGGATGGCTCGACGGGGGTTGTATCCGGAGTGCGGTGACGCCAGTCACCGCTTTTCCTGCGGGTCGGAGTGAGTGCGGCGACTT
>DASVRB010000694.1:0-12178 GCA_036388835.1 Thermoanaerobaculia bacterium
CGATCGTGGTTAACGGACGCGAGAAAAGCGTCGCCGCGAGAGAGCTCACGTTCGCAGAGATCATTCGCTTGGCGTTCGAAAACGCGCCGTCGGACGAGAACACGATCTTCACGGTCAACTTCCGGCGCGGCCACGGCGAGAAGCCTGAAGGGTCGCTCGTTGACGGCGGGGTCGTAAAGGTGAAGGAGGGAATGGTTTTCAATGTCACATCCACTACTCGATCGTAGCGCTGATCTGAAGCGGCTTCGGGACGAGGGCTACGACGTCGAGATCCGTGGCGGATACCTTCTGTTGAAGGATGTGCCGTATGTTACGCCTGCAACGACGGTCGCGCGCGGCACCCTCGTCTCGGAGTTGACGCTGGCGGGGAATGTCACCATCGCACCCGGCAATCACGTGGTGTACTTCGTGGGAGAGCACCCGTGTCGCAACGACGGGACGCCCATCTCACAGATCGCGCACTCCAGTCAGCGCACGCTGCTGGCACACGATCTTCAGGTCGATCACGCGTTCTCAAACAAGCCGCCGAATGGCTACGCCAACTACTACGACAAGATGACGCGTTACGCGACGATTATCAGCGGCTACGCGGAGGCGATCGATTCCACCGCCACGGCGAAGACGTTTCCGGCGATAGCCTCCGGCCCGGAGGCCGAGTCGGTCTTCGTTTACCTCGATACGGCGTCGAGTCGTGCGGGGATCAGTGCCCTCAGCGAGAAGCTGGCAGGGATGACGATAGCCATCGTCGGCCTTGGCGGCACCGGCTCGTACGTGCTCGACCTGGTTGCGAAGACACCCGTACGAGCGATTCATGTTTATGACCGCGACACGTTTTCCCAACACAATGCCTTCAGGGCCCCAGGTGCGGCGTCGCTCGAAGACCTAGCCGCAAAACCCCAGAAGGTCATCTACCTGCAGGACCGGTACTCGCGCATGCACCGCAACATCGTGCCTCACGATTGCTACATCGATGAGGACAATGTGGCCGAACTGCGCATCGCCGACTTTGTGTTCCTGTGTCTCGACAAGGGCGGTCCGAAGAAGATCATTGTCGAACACCTCGAGGCGTTCGGTACCCCCTTCATTGACGTCGGAATGGGAGTGCAGCGTACAGACACTTCGCTCGGCGGAATCGTGCGAGTTACGACGAGTACGGCGACGAAGCGTGATCACGTGCGACGCCGCGTCTCGTTCGGCGATGGCGACGCCAACAACGAGTACGACCAGAACATTCAGATCGCTGAGCTGAACGCACTGAATGCTGCCCTGGCGGTGATTAAGTGGAAGAAACTCTGCGGGTTCTATCGAGACCTGGATGGAGAACACGACAGCACGTACACTATCGATGGCAACCTCCTCACGAACGAGGAATGCGTTTGAGACGGTCCTCCACCATTGAGCACGAGTTCGTCGACGTGATTCCCGGCGAACTCCGCGAAGGTAAGGTGTACGTCTCGACGAAGTACGCTACCGTCGTTCACAAGTGCTGTTGTGGATGCGGATCCGAAGTCGTCACACCGCTATCGCCCGTGCAGTGGACACTGAAGTTTGACGGCGAGACGATCTCGCTGAGCCCCTCGATTGGCAACTGGAGCTTCCCCTGTCAGTCGCACTACTGGATTCGACAGGGTCGTGTCGAGTGGGCGAGGGCGTGGTCGCGAGACAAGATCGCCGCGGGCAGAAGGTCCGATCGCGCTGCAATCGAGCGGCGCTACGCGAGTAGGGCCGGCGTAGGAGATGATGAGAAGCGCGCGACACCGCTTCTGCGACGGCTGACAAGCTGGATCACGGCGGCGAAAGCGCGACGTCGTCGTTAGAGCGGAGCGCGTCGATGCGAGCTGCCGCATCGCGTTCGACCGCATCCAAGCCGGGAGGCGGCGGCCAGTTTGTGGCGCAACTGATTACCGGAGGCGGCGCTGCTTGTCGTCGGGATCAAAGACGTCGACCAGGTCGCACACCCGGCACGCCAGCGCTTCCGCCAGTCGGAGCACCATCGTCAGGCTCGGCACTTTCACGCCGCGCTCCATGTCGCTGATGAACGGTTTACTCGTCGCGACGAGCTGCGCGAGCGCGTCCTGCGTCAGTTTTCGTTCGAGCCGGAGCTCGCGTAGGCGGCGACCGAAGATCTCTCCTTCAGGTTGTGTCTTCGGCGTCATGCGACGAATTTCCCGTTGCACGAAGACACTCCTTCGGATACTCTATCGGGTATCGATAGGAGATAAACAGCCATGCCCAACCCCACCCCCGACCAGATCCGCCGCATCTTCCTCAGCCCACGTCCGCACCTCGCGCTCATGACGGCGGCGGATCTGCTCGGGATGTCGCTGAAGGAGCTCAAACGGGACATTGACGAGGGCGTCATTGTAGCCATTTCGACCGGCGTGGGCGTGCGGATTACTCGCGAGGAGATGATCGCGACGGCGATGCGGCTCTGGGAGCAGACCGTCAGCGAAGACGCCCTCGGCGAGGACGCGGCGGCGGTGTTGCCGGAGGCGATTCGGCTGGTGCTGCTGCGGGTGAGGGTGCCGCGCTATCAGCGCGACGTGGTGGTCGCGCTCGCGCGGCGGGATGGGGTGTCGGTGGACGAGATTGTGTCGCGCGAGCTGGAGGATGTGGCCTGCGCACACGCGGCGGAGCTCGCGGACAAGGTGCCGTCGCTCGCGATCGGCCTCGGCGCCGCTTGATTGAGAACCGACCAGAGGCCTCCGGCGGGCCGGCACGGGCGGCAGCGCTGATTGCTGCGCTCAGTCACGCTCTCGGGGTGAACGCGTTAGCTCGACAAGCGCTCGTGTAGCGCAGCAATCAGCGCTGCCGGCCGGGCCGGCCCGCCGGAGGCCTCCCGTCGGTCCCTCCAATCAGACACAGAGAGGACGCAGCGAATGAAGAAGGGATGAAGAAGGGACGGAAAGACGATGAGCGCTGTCAGCGATGCGAGCCGGCTCGGGCGAGTTTTCGCGGCGGACGGGGGAAGCCGCGCGAGGTGAGCGTCACGTCGCTCTATCGCGCGGCGCAGGAGATCGGCGCGAAGGGGGACTCGGTGCCGTACCTGCGCCTCTCCGGCCGCTGGCTCGAGCGGCTCGGGTTCGCGAGCGGGTGCCGGGTCGTGGTCACCGAGGAGCGGGGGAAGTTGACGCTCACGCTGACGCGGATTGAGGACTGAGGGGATTGAGGATTGAGGATTGAGGATTGACGGGATGAGGACTGATGCTGCGCCGGGCGCGTTCGTAGATCGCGCGGCTGCGGCTTGTCCAGGCGCGGTCGTTCGCGCGGCTGCGCAGAACACCGGCGTGTCGCGGCGACACCGGTGCGTGTTCGGTGGAGACATCGGCGTGTTTCGCGAAGACACGCGCGTGTCGCGAGGAAACATCGGTACGTTTCGGGAAAACACGACTGTGTTTCGCGAGAACATCGTCGTGTTTTGCGGAAACGCCGCTCTGTCGCGCGGTAACACCGCTGTGCTTCGGAAAAACACGAGCGCGTTTCGAGAAAACATCGTCATGTTTTGTGAAAACGCGCGCGCGTCGCGGGGAAACATCGGCGTGTTTCGCCGAAAACGAGCGTGTGCAGGACTAGATTGCGGAACGGCGCCGCTCGGCTGGTGCTCCCGCACCGTCTATTGTGGCGACCTCAAAATGTAACAGGCGCAGCCATTGACAAACTGCGCTGACGCGCGCACTTTAGGGGTCAGCCGCCAGAGCCGGTTGTGTCATGCCGGAGATCGAGCGCAGGGACTGGAACCCACGCCGGAGACGTCCGGCGGCCTAGTACATCCCGAGGCAGGCGCGGCGTGATTGAGGGTGTGACAGGCCCCATTGCGCGCCCGCGGAGTCGAGCGAAGCTCCTCCGGTACCTGCCGATCGCGTGCTACCCGGAACCGTGTCCTTTACACGCGTGGCCGGTTCGCTCCCGGGACTCCGGATCCCGGGGATCATCGGCCGAATCGACGCTCACTGGCCAGCGGGCGTCGATTTACAACCCGTCCCTTGTGGGACATAAGGAAAAGTCATGTCCATCATCAAAGGCTCCATTAGAAACAGTGACGGAAACCCGCTGCCTGTAACGTCCGCCGAACCAATGCTTACCCCCGAGGAAACGATTGTGCAGTTGCGTGCGGTGCGGGAGCGAATCCCCAACTTCGTACAATTGCCACAGACGCGGGAGACACAGGAGATCCGGCGCAAGGCGCGACTGAACGTCGAATTCGCGCGCGAGGCGTTCGGCGTAGTCGGCGCATCCGAGGTGGTACAGAGCGTGATCGGCAATTCGCCGGACGAGCTCCATCAGGCCGAGGCCGAAATGGCGCGCTGGATGGCCGTGGAGAGCGAGCTCAATGCGCTGCTCCGCGGCGTCGCGGCCGCGAACCTGGTCCGCCGCCAGCGCCTGGCCCATGCGGCGCTGCAGGCGTACAACGTCAGCAGCCAGCTCGTGAAGCAGGAGGAGTACGCGTTCCTGCTGCCGCACGTACAGCGCATGCGCCGCCTCCCGAAATTCGGACGCCGCCGCCCGCGCGGAGCGACCGAGCCCGCGCCGCCCGCCCTGCCGCAGAAGCAGCGCGCCTGACGCCGCGCTCGCGCGAAGCTGTAATGGACCGGGCGTGCCGACGCGCCCGGTCTTCTGTGATCTGCGCAGTGACAGAAGCCGACCGGAGGCCTCCGGCGGGCCGGCCCGGCCGGCAGCGTTGATTGCTGCGCTACACGCGCGCCTGGCGAGCGAACGCGTTTACGGCGTTTCGGTCCGCGAGGGGGGCCGCATTCTCGCGGCGAGGCGAAGCCGAGTCGGGAGTTTGCGTTCACGCCGGAAGACGTACAGGCAATTCGGAAGAAACTCAACAAATCACAAGACGAGTTCGCGCTGATGATCGGCGGCAGCGTCGCCACGCTCGCAACTGGGAACAGGGGCGGCGTCGTCCGCACGGTCCGGCAAAAGCGCCGCTCAAAATCGCCGGTGAGAATCCAAAAGCGCTAGAGAAGGCTCTCGGCCGCCATGAACCGCAGCAGGAGACAGGAGGCGGCTGCGCGCAGCGGTCGTGGCGCATTGCGATCCGCCTCACCGGTTGGACGCGCGTGCAGGAGAGGCTGTGCCGCTTCGCTGATGAGCGTGACGCGGACGCCGCGCTCGAACGGCGCTCAACAGGGAGCTGCGCCGACGCCTCCGCATCCGGCCACACCAGCGCGTCCGCGAACCCCGCCACCGCCCACGAAAGCTCGTCCCCGTTCGCACTCGCCACCCCATCCAGCTCCCGCGCCAGCGCCCCGCTCACCGACGTCTGATCCCGCTCCGCAAAATGCCGCAGCATTGCCACCTGATACCGCGGCAACCGCACCCGCAGCTCGATGAGCCGCACCGCCTCCGGCAACACCCCGTCGGCGTCGGCCCCGAGCGCCTCCTCGATGACCTCCGCCGACCAAAGCTCCAGCGCCTTCGCCATCAACTCCTCCCGCCAGAGCCACGTACCGAGCGAGGTCGACGTCACCTCGACCTCCCCCGCGGCAATCGCCTGCGACATCTCCCCGCGAGACCACCCGAGGAGTACCGTACCCTCGGCGATCGTGACGTGCGGGCGCTGGTGGAGGAAAATGGTTCGGATGCGGTTGATGAGGTCTTGGTCGGGCATGTGTCTCTCCATCGTCGACATATACGATACTATAAGTCGAGACACGCGAAACGTCAAGGGTGGCGGCATCGCATGACGCGCGTTCGCCAGCCGGAAGGCGAGGTATTCGGACAGCGCCTGCGAGAGCTGCGGCAGAAATACGGCGTGACGCAACACCAGCTCGCGCAAGCCGCCGGACTCACCGACGCCTACGTCAGCAACATGGAGAACGGCTTCGCCGTCCCGAGCCTTACGACGGTTCTTCGCCTTGCGGTCGCGCTGCGATGCAAGGTGACCCAGCTGGTGTCGGTGTTCGACAGGGTTGAAGACCTGCCGTCGCTGCTGCCGAAGTGACGTTGCGGCTGGGGAGCCGCCGGCGCAGTATGTGGGACGCTGCTGAGCGTTGGCTCTCGGACCGTGCGAGGTTAGCTCGGGTGAATCGAGACGAGGCCGTCGCGCAGAATGCCGTGAGAGAGGGTGGACCGGGGACGTTCTGCGGAGGCGCCACTTTGCGCGGCAAGAAGTGTCTACACACTTACGCGTGGGGGCGGCACGGCGGACGAGCGTAGGCTCAGTCTCGACGTGTCCTCTCTCATCCGCGACGGCAACGTGAGGCTCCTGGGCGCCCGCCCGACAAACGGCGGGCCGCGCGCACTCGAAGAAACGAACGGTAGTGGGGACGGAGCTCCGGTTCCGTCGACGGGTTTGTTACTTCGAAGTACGAGGTCCGGTGGCTCGGCAGAACTCCGTCACCGCGTCGGCTGGAGCGGTAACCAACGACCAGCACGTATTGTGGCGACTGAAGCGGGGGTGATGATGTCGCTGAAGAATGGTTACGATGGGTAGGAAATGGCCTCGACTGTCACACCAGTTTCAGAAAGCGGCGTCAGCGGTTGCTCGAGCGGCAATCAATACTCGCATGCCGTCCGGTCAAAATGATCCTGCCCGAGATCACAGGCTTCTCACTTCGCGGTTTTGTCACCGTGTTCCCGCCGGAGGTCGCGGTCGATCTGCTACCTGGTCCGACGTTGATTCTGGGCGGTAATGGACTCGGTAAGACAACGCTCCTCCAAGGCGTCGTCTTCGCGCTCACCGGTGGCAGTCCTCCCGACGAGGAGAAGCGCTACCGTTGGTCGCACGAATATTTCCGCGGTCGTCTGGAGGAAAAAGCCGCACGGACAGCAACTGCGCAAGTCGATGTTCGGTTCGGCGCGAGAACGGTGCGCGTCACGCGAAGCGTAGCCTCTGCGTCGGTTCAGGAACTAGCGCTAGACGGTGAACTCCTCGATGATCCTGATGAAGCATTTCACCTCGTTCTGCGCGAGGTCGGCGGATACGAGTCGCGGGAACAGTTCGCGTTCGTGGTAACGCGCCTGCTCTACCTTCCCGAGACTCGCCGCTTGCTGGCGTGGGATCTCGAAGCGCAGCTCCGACTGCTCCCGGTGCTCGGGCTTGCCGACACCTTCGGCGAAGGATTTCGCGCACGACGGGCTGAACTGAAAGAACTCGATTCAAAACAGCGCCATCTTCACGTTGAAATCAACAAGATCGCCGACTATCTTGAGCAGGCACCAACCGGCGGTCCTGAACGCGCAGCTTTGCCGGAAACCAACAATGTCGCTGCGATGGACGAAGCGCTCGAGACGTACCGCCGTGCTGTCGAATTGCGGGCAGCCGCCGAAAAAGACGCAACGGAAGCGGCGGATGCTCTTTCTGTCGTATCGACCAGAGTCCACATACTGCGCCTTCAGGTTGAACATCTTGAAGCGGCGCTGATCGCACGTGACCTCAGCACCGTGGAGTCGGACGCACGCCTCCCAATCCACAAGCTGATGGAGCTCGCGTTGTGCCCGGTCTGTGGCACACGGCAACTGGATTTGCAAGCAGAAGCGCGTCGACACGCCGACGCGCACGAATGCGTCATTTGTGGATCCGACCAACCAGTGGGTGAAGACGCGGAGCTAGCGACTATTCGGTCGCAGCTCACGGAACGTCTCAGAGCGGAAAAGGCCATTGCGGACCGTTTCAGGCAAACTGCGAACTTGGTCCAGGCACGCCGCCATGCTGAGCAGGAGGCTCAGCATGTCCTTGACGAACTAACACTGCAAATGCCCGTGGCGCCGCCATTCGACCCGGTGCTCGCGGCAACGGATCTGCCCGAAAGGCTGCAAAGCCGACGGCGTGAAGAAGCGGCACTACGCCTGCGCGTTGCAAAGCTTGCAACCGCCCTCGAGAAGGAGTATGCCACCTTCGCCGAGGAAGCTGCGGGACGCCTGGCGACATTGAAGGAGAGGTATTCATCCTACGCGACGGCTTTTCTCGGTGTGCCCTGCAGTCTCGTCGAGATACCGGCGAAGGACCGGCACTTGGAACTTTCGCTGTTCGTCCCTAAGTTTCAAGACCACGTGCGACCGACGGAACAATCGTGTTCTGAGGCTCAGCGCTTCTTTTTAGACATTGCCTTTCGAATGGCGATGATGGAAGTCGCTACAGAAGCGACTGGTACAAAGACGTCCTTCGTCTGTGAAACTCCGGAATCGGCGCTGGACCTTAGCTACATCGAGAACGTAGTGTCGATGTTCGAGCGCTTCGAGCGTAACGGCCACACCGTGCTTCTGAGCACGAACGTGCAGCGCGGTGGCGTCGCTGAGGGACTCATTAGCAGTACTCCGCTTGCAGAGCGACACCAACGCATCGTGAACCTCCTGGACATCGGACGCCTGAGTGACGTACAGCGTCAGAACAAGCAGCTGAGAAAAGTGGTCGCTGCAATCATGAAAGCGGAACGATGAGCGTCGTTGAGGTTTCCGTTCGGTCGAGAGACGTAATGCTTGCGCTCCACTTTGCCGCGCAGAGTGGTGCGGTGATTTCCCGCATTCGGCTCCAAAAGTTCGTCTATTTGCTCGATTGTGTCTCTAGGCTCTATGAGACGCTGCCATCAAGTGTCACTCATCGTACATATCACAATGGACCGTACGACCCGACGATTCAGAACGCCGTAGATATACTCGTATTTCGTGGTTTTGTGGCGTCTGAGTTCAGAAAGCCTCGCACCTTCACTTATCAACTTACCAAGGCGGGGGGGGATGTCGTTCGCTCCTGGCTGCGAAGAGAAGCCTTCCCTAGCCGAACAACCGCTGCGCACGATCTGTCCACCGCGCTGGAGCAACTCGGTTGGTCTTGGATCGTGAAGCTTGTCTACGCGGAGCCTACGTACAGGGCGAAAAGCGAAGTAGGGTTCGGACAAGCACTCGTTGTTGATGACATTACGACGAATTCAGCACGAGCTATGTGGGAGACGATTTCAGATGCCTTAGGGCGAGGTGCAACCGCCGTCTTAAATCCGGAGGCGGTCGTATACGCTTTCCTACGCACCTTAAAGAACATCGCGTCTCGACGACCGATGCCGGAACATGATGATGACATCTGAAGAAATCCAAGCGATGGCTGAAGTCGCGACGGACCCGGCCGTCGTATGGTCGGCCGTAAGCGGACGAAGCGTCAACGATTGCGCAGATTTCGTCCGATCCGTTGACGCTCTCGTGCTCAGCTGCTTACCGCGACTTCATCAACGCTCGTACTCGTTGATTGTCGACGGTGCGCCCGGTGGAGAGGCCGTTTCTCTGCCGGTGATCAGGAATGCGATTACATCTGACAAAACGGTCATCAGAGTAGATGCGAGTCTTCACATCGTCCGTCTCTCAGACGAGGGGTTGACAATGAAAGATGTGCAGCGACGCACTCGATCCGAGCAGACGCTCGAGGTGCTTTGTCAGGGCAGCTACCTCACGTACGTCGTAGCGGGACACGTCGTGCGGGAAGGTGACATCGGCAGTAAGACGTCGCACCTGCCGGTAGCGAGCCGATTCCGACGACCAATTGCCGAATTTGACGCGCTTCTGGCTGACAATCTTGCCGCTAGCTTCCACAATGAGCGGCGGCTCAGATACTGGCACGATCGTAAGAAGCGCGTCCTTTTGGCGTCGCCCGACAAAACGGAAGTTATCTTTCAGCGAGAACTGAAAGCCTGGCTGGAGGAAAACGTGATCGATCAGATCCGCGTCATCGCCGAGACACGAGGTCTCGGGCAAGACCCCACTGACATCACCGTGATCACGCCGTCGGGCGACGTAGTTGTCGAAATCAAATGGCTTGGAGTGAACGCGAGCGGAACAAAGTACGGGGAGCCGCGAATCGCGGAAGGTGTCCGTCAAGTAGGGATTTATCTCGACAACGATAGCAATCTAGTGAGAGGCTATGTCGTTTGCTACGACGCTCGCCCGTACGATGTGCATTCAACCCAATCGAATTGGGACTCGGGTGAGGTGCATCACCTTTCTGATGCACCACGCGTGCTTTTCCTCGAAAGCGAATCCGCCTCTGAAAAAGCGAGTGCATGAGAATCTATCAGAGTGAGGATCACGCGTTCGACGCGAACGTCGCAAGTTTTGTCAACAATCGTGACCTTCCACGGCACCGTTGGTACGAGTTCAAGGAAGGATTTTCGGAAGGATTGGTGGCAGCAGCCATCGAGACGCTCGCGGGGGGTAGGCGGCCCCCCCGGCTGTTAGATCCGTTTGTGGGCAGTGGTACGACGCTGGTCACCGGCGGGAAGATGGGACTTGCCGGTACCGGAATAGAAGTGAACCCCTTCCTTCGATTCGCAGCGTCCGCGAAGTGCTCGGCTCGGATGACAGACCGCCAGATGCTGAGCGCGAGAATTCGGGCGCTTGCGCACCGCGCTTTGATAGAGCGACCTTCGCCTGTTGAAGGGTTGTCGACATTTACTGAGCGGCATGGATTAGATAAGTGGTTGTTCAATCGGAGTGTCTTGCGTGGCTTCGAAGCCATCGACTCGGGATTGGACTTGGCCGTTGCGTCTGACCGCGCCTTGCGTCTCGCACTGTTCGCAGCGCTACAAGACTGTTCTAACGCTAAGCGCGACGGCAAGTGTCTTCGATATCGAGACGGCTGGCGCGAGCAGGGCTATACGTCTCGTGAGCTTCGCGAGGCATTTGTGACGCGAGCGACAGTCGTCGCCGATGATCTTTGTAGCGTCCCTTTCAAAGGCCGCGGACTCAAGATCATACCGGGCGACGCGAGGACGGCGCTCACCTCATTGCCCAAGAATGAGTTCGACCTGATCGTCACTTCGCCACCGTATCTGAACTCGTTCGACTACTCTGACGTTTACCGCCCGGAGATGTTTGTCGGAAAGTTCGTCGAGACCAACTCTCAGCTTCGCGACGTTCGGCTGCAGACTATCCGATCGCACGTCCAAGTGAAGTGGACGGCGGCGGACGGCGTGCCACGCAATGCTCTCGTCGCTGGAGTTCTGAAGGAGCTTGAGGGGCGGCCGATGTGGAATCGCCGGATTCCTGCAATGATCCACAGCTATTTTGTGGACATGCAACTCGTTCTCAGGGAGTTGCACCGCGTCGCGCGCCGCGGCGCCGTGGCGTGGTTTGTAGTGAGTACATCCGCGTATGCCGGCGTGCATGTCCCCGTCGATTTTGTGCTAGCTGAGATCGCTGCCGAGGCCGGCTGGAAGGTTAGAGAGTTGTACGTCCTGCGTGAGTTGCGGGCGTCAGGGCAACACTTTAAGCGCTATCTTGCTGTCGGCGCGCGTCCGCCGCTACGTGAGTCATTGCTCGTTTTTGAGCGCAAATAACCGTCTCTCCGAGTTGAACCCCGCGGCGAGTAAGTGTCGGCAACAGTTGCACTTACCTTAGTGAGTTCCACGCTGCGAATGCCACGCTACCTTGTTGGCTCCGCTGACGCTCTGCGTTCAGTCGGCGAGTGCCGACTCAGCGGGCCAACAAGGTAGCGTGGCTCCTGTACAGCTGGCGAGAAATTCGCTAGAGTCCGCAGCAACAAAACCCGCCAAGGCTATGCCCCTCCGGGGGTACCCTCAAACTGGCGGGTTGTTTTTTTTGACATGAAGCAGTCGTTCTCGAAGCCGGCTCTCGCCTGGGAGCAGCAGGTGGAACTCCTCCAGCAGCGTGGCATGCTGATCGAGGACCCAAAACAGGCGGAGTTTTACCTAACCCACCTGAACTACTACCGACTCGTCGGCTACACGCTTCCGTTCGAGGCGGATCACGCCACGCATCGGTTCGCCCCTGGGACCACCTTCGCCGACGTTCTCAACCTTTACATCTTCGATCGCGAGTTGCGACCCCTTGTCCTTGACGCAATCGAGCGGGTAGAAGTGTCTGCCCGGAGCCGGTGGGCGTACGAGATCGCGCACCGCCACGGACCGCACGGGTTTCTGGATCCGAAACTCGCGAAGAAGCAGCACCTCTTCCAGCGGAACCTTCACTCGCTGCAGGAGGAAGCGGACCGGTCGGATGAGACGTTCATGCAGCACTTCCGTGACCAGTACAGCGAGACGCGGCCGCCCTCGTGGGCGGTCTGCGAGGTGATGACTCTCGGCCAGCTCTCGAAGTGGTTCACCAATCTGCGGCCGATGCAGACGCGCGGGGCCATCGCGGCTGCCTTCGGTGTCGATGAGCGCGTGCTCCAGTCGTGGCTTCATCACCTCACGTACGTTCGGAACGTCTGTGCCCATCACAGCAGACTCTG
>DASVRB010000695.1:0-5726 GCA_036388835.1 Thermoanaerobaculia bacterium
CGTCGGCGGGCTGACGCCCGCCGCTCCGCTCTTGATCGCTTGAGCGCGAAGATCGTCTTCAAAATCCAATACCCCGCCAGCACGACACCTCGCACCGTCCCGCTGATCTTCGACTTGCCGACGCGCTTGCGATAGCGCACCGGGACCTCAGTCACACGCGCGCCGAGTTGCAGCGCGCGCACCTGCATCTCGACCGTCCAGCCGTAGCGGCGATCGCGCATGTCGATGCGGTCGAGCAGATCGCGGCGGATGGCGCGGAACGGCCCGAGGTCGGTGTAGGGGTGACCGTAAAGCAGGCGGATGAGGCGCGTGGCCAGCCAGTTGCCGAAGCGTTGTTGCGGCGTCAGCGCGCCCGGCTCCACCTCGCCGAGGACGCGGGAGCCGATCACCAGGTCGGCGCGATCTTCGAGCAGCGGCTGCAGCACGCGCGCGATCTCGGCCGGATCGTCGGAACCGTCCGCGTCCATGAACAGCACCACATCGACGTCGTCGCGCAGACGGGTCAACGCGCCCGCACACGCGGCACCGTAGCCACGCTCCGCAACGTGCACGACTTCGGCGCCGGCGGCGCGAGCAATCTCCGCCGTCGCATCGCGGCTGCCGTTGTCACCGACGATGACGTCGCGAATCAGCGCGCGATCGATCGAACGGAGCAACGGACCGATGGCATGCTCTTCGTCGAGGGCGGGAATGATGAGAGCGGTGGGCAAGATGTGCATTCTGGCGCACCGCTCGGCTTGTACAAGTGAGTCCCACTCTCTGTCATCCCGAGCGTAGCGAGGGATGGACAGGCGGTACAAAAACAGTTCGAGCCGCGTTTCCGCGGCGCCTACAAAACAGTTCGAGCCGCGTTTCCGCGGCTCGAATGCGTAACCCCAGATTGGGTCGTCCCGAGAGTCGACACAGACGGCTAGTGGGAAGCCGTGTCAGTCGTGGGGGAAATATCGAGAGAGAGATTCGCAGGCCCGCGACCCGTCAGATCCGCTTCGTTTGGAGAGCTGCCAACCCTCAAGTCAACCCGCGAAGCATCATAATGCATTCAGGACGGCTTGTCCACACTTCCGCACTTCACGACCCGCATAGTTTCCGCTTTTGCGGATCTTCTTACCTCCGGAGGACCAGCCGCCGCGCAAAGTAGCCGGCGCCGGTCAATCCGACCAACACCGCTACGATGGTGATGGCCCGCGCGCCGCCCGCAATCGCGGCCGGATAGCGGAACATGTTCAGCATCAGAATCGCACTCACCACCAGGAAGAGCGCGATGCGCACGACGTAGAGGATCTGCGATGGACGGCGGGCGCGAATGGTGTCGCTCCACATGATCCAGAGCATGACCGTGATGGCGAAGATGGCCATCGAGCCGGGGTTCATCGTCACAGCGATTCGTACTCCTCGGGGGCGAAGCCGAAGACCGCTTTCCCCTTGCCGAGGACCAGCGGGCGACGCATGAGATTCGGATCGTCGAGCATCAGCTCGATCGCTTCCGCTTTCGAGAGCTTCTGCACGTCGAGGCCGCGCGCCTTGTATGCCGGGCTGCGGGTGCTGAAGACGTTGGCGAGACCCTGCTCGTCGATGAGGCGCGAGAGGAGCTCGCGCGATGGACGGTCGTTCGCCAGGTTGTGTTTCACGAGCTCGAATCCGCGACCTTCCAGGTCGGCGACCGCCTTGCGGCAGCTCGTTCAAGAGGGCTTGAGGTAGACCTCGATCTTCTTTGTCATTTCTTCACCCACCACGCGTTCGGATTGGCCGGCTGCGCTTTCGCGGGAGCGGCGGTTGCGTATTTCGGCGCGAGCTCGGCGATCAACTGCTGGACCTCGGGGGTGCAGCTTCCGCCGCACTGGCCGGTCGTCGCGGTCGTGCGCGAGGCGACCTGGTTGAGCGTGTGCGCACCCTCGCGGATCGCACGCTCGATCGTCTTGTATTTGATGTTGTTGCACCGGCAGATGGTCTTGAGACCGCGGATGGCCGGATGCAGCGACTCGTTCTCGTCGTCACCCATTCCGGCCGCTCTTAACAGGGCTGCCGGGCGACGGCTTCCCGACCTGCGGCTTCGGGCGCGGACGCGCCGCGCCACCCGGCGGCACCGAGCTCGGCATGCGCAGCTTCGGCAGCGCGCGGGAGAGAGAAAACGCACCGCTCGCGGACCGCTGTTTGCCGACCTTCGGACTTTTCATTGCGACATCCTAACGCACGCCTTAGAATGCGCCGCGCTCGCCGTCCGGCGCTGGAATTTACTCCGGCCGAACGCGTTAGCGCAGACCACGTGGGGCTGTAGCTCAGTTGGGAGAGCGCCTGAATGGCATTCAGGAGGTCATCGGTTCGATCCCGTTCAGCTCCACCAATCACGACCTCAAACGCGAACGGCGGCCGAAAGGCCGCCGTTCTTGTTTTGCGCTCGAAACGCCGCCGTTGCGCATCGCACAGGCGAACGACGAGGAGAGGCAGGATTGCCTGTCCTCCACTTACTTGACGCGGCGTGAGACGGTGAGGGTGATTGCGGCGAGGAGCGCGGCGCCGCCGATGGCGACGGCCCAGCCGTTGCGGCGCACTTCGGCGGTGATGGTGCCTTTGCGGCGCCAGCCGCCGTCGACCGATTTCGGACCTTTCGGTGCGTAGAGGTTGCCGTCGGTCGCGGGCGCGGGCTTGTCCTGCAGGTGATTGCGATCGATCTGCCGGGCCATCACTTTTTCGTAGATGCGCGGCGACATCGTGGCGTTCGCCATCATCACGACGCCCGCGCGTCCGACCACCACTTCGGCGCGCGGATGCTCGATGACACCCGCGATCGCGCGCGCGACTTTTTCGGTCGAATACACGGGATCGAGCGCCTTGACCGCACGGCCGGTGTAATTCGCCGCGTGCTGGAAGAGCGGCGTGTCGATCGCGGCCGGCAGCACGGCGCAGACGTGGATGTCGTGCTCGTGCTCGAGTGAGAGCTCCATCCGCAGACACGACGACCAGCCGCGCACCGCGTATTTGCTGGCGACATACGCGCTCGTGTACGGCTGCGGCGCGCCGGCAACCACGGAGTCGATGTTGATGAGGATGCCGGAGTGCTGCAGTTTGAACAGCCGCATCGCCGTGCGCGCGCCGTGGATGTAGCCGAAGAGATTCGTCTCGATGACGCGCCGGTACGCGTGCAGCGGGGCATCCTCGAATTTCGCGAACAGCGCCACCGCGGCGTTGTTGATCCAGACGTCGATGCGGCCGAACGCGGCGAGCGCCACCGGCGCGACTGCCTGCACCTGTTCGGCGTCGGTGACGTCGGCCGCCGCGACAAGCGCGCGGCCGCTGCCCGCCGCTTCGCATTCGCGCGCAACGACGGCCAGCTCGCGCGCGTCGCGCGAGACGAGCACGAGGTTCGCGCCGCGCGACGCGAGCTCGAGTGCGGTGGCGCGGCCGATGCCGCTCGACGCGCCGGTGATGACCACGACTTTGCCGCGGATCTCGCGCATCAGATTCTCCGATTCCGCCGCACCATCTGCACGACCATGACGATGCCGGCCGCGGCGACGATCACACCTGCCGCGATCCACGCCTGAAACAGTCCGCCGAAGCCGAGGACCGCGCAGACGAGCAGCACGACGGCGAGACCGGCGCAGCCATAAACACCGAATGGCGGACCGCCGGGACCGGCCGGCTTCGGCCCTGCATCGCGCACGGGGCGCTCGAGTTGCGCTTCACGTTCTTCGCTCGAATCCATGCGGCGGCGTTCTGCAAGCTCGCGACCACGATGCGTCGCTGCAGGCGCGGTTTCGTTCCCGGCGCGCGCGGTGTCGAACGATGCATCCCAGCACAAGTTCGTTGGCACTACTTCAGCAGAGTTCGTTGGAACGCGAGGAGCGACGATGTTCGACGATGTCTTGATCGAGTCGGCCGGCAAAGACAAACAGAAGGGCGGCTGGATCACGGCGTTGATCTCGACCGTGATTCACGCCATCTTCGTCGGCGCGATCATCGCGGCGGGCTACTACGTCAAAGAAAACCCCGAGGTGCTGCCGAAACCGATGGCGGCATTTGTGGTCGCATCGGCGCCGCCTCCTCCTCCCCCACCTCCACCTCCAGCTTCGAACTCCGGCGCGCGCTCGCGCACGGTCGAAGTCGTGCGGGAAACGCCGCAGCAGCGCGAGTTCCGGCAGCCGACCGAAGTGCCGGTCGACATCCCGCCGGTCGCGGACACGCCTTCCTCCGGCCCTGAAGATGCGGCCGGTGGCGTTCCCGGCGGAGTGGCCGGCGGCGTCGAAGGGGGCGTGGTCGGGGGCGTCCACGGCGGCGTCATCGGAGGCGTGGTCGGAGGCGAGCTCGGTGGCCTCGCGGGCGGCCAGGTCGGAGGAACGGGAGACGCGGTTCGCGTCGGCGGCAACGTCCGCGCGCCTGTGACGATCGAGCGCGTGCAGCCCGACTACACGGAAAGTGCGCGCAGAGCGCGCGTGCAGGGCATCGTCATCGTCGAGGCGGTCATCGATCGCCAGGGCGATGTGACCGAGGCGCGCGTCCTCAAACCGCTGCCGATGGGCCTCGACCAGCAGGCCTTGGCAGCAGTCAGGCAATGGAAGTTCAAACCAGGCACGCTCAATGGACAACCGGTGCCGGTGTACTGGAACCTCACCATCAATTTCCGGCTCGAATAAACAAGAGGAGATGCACGGATGGAAGACGTACAACATCAATTCACAATCATGGGGATGTGGAACGCGGCGACGCCGATCGGCAAAAGCGTCGTGATCGTGTTGCTCATCATGTCGGTCTGGTCGCTGACCATCGCCGTCGAGCGCCTGTGGCGCTTCCAGCAGGCGAAGAAGCAGTCGCTGCAGCTCGCGCTCGGCATCACTCCGCTGCTCAAGCAGCACAAGCTGAGCGAGGCCATCACGTTCGCGCGTGACAAGAAGTTCCGCCACAGCCATCTGGCGCGCGTGCTCGCCGCGGGGCTCACCGAGTTCCAGTACGAAACGTCGTCGGACGTGCCGGAAGGGATCGATCTGGTCGACTCCGGCAAGCGTGCGATCGAGCGCGAGGCGCTCATGACCTCGGCGGAAATGAAGAAGGGGCTCGGCAATCTCGCGACCATTGCGACGACCTCGCCGTTCATCGGTCTCTTCGGCACCGTCATCGGCATCATCACGGCGTTCCAGGGCATGGCCCTCAGCGGCTCGGGCGGCCTCGGCGCCGTGTCGGCCGGTATCGCGGAAGCGCTCGGCGCCACCGCGCTCGGCCTCTTCGTCGCCGTCCCCGCGGTCTGGATGTACAACTACTTCCTCAACAAGATCGAGCGCTTCAACGTCGAGATGTCGAACTCCTCATCGCAGCTCGTCGACTACTTCATCAAGAACGAAGCGCGTGCGCGAGCAGGCGCCGGCGCGCGGGCCTAAGGAGGCAGCAATGGCATTCGGCGCCGGGGGCGGTAGCCCTCAGGAAGTGAAAAGCGAGATCAACGTCACCCCTCTGGTCGACGTCTGCCTCGTGCTGCTGATCATCTTCATGGTCGTCACGCCGATGCTGCAGCAGGGCGTCGACGTCATGCTGCCGGCCGGACCACACGCGGAGAAAAAGCCCGGCAAGCAGGAAGACCTGATCGTTTCCGTGAAGGCCGACGGCTCGGTGTTCGTCGGCCAGGACTGGATTCCGGACAAGAACCTCGCGACGTATCTGACGGCCGAGCATCAGAAGGATCCGGCGCGCTCGGTGCTGCTGAAAGCCGACCGGCGCATCAACTTCGGGAAGATTCG
>DASVRB010000696.1:0-16615 GCA_036388835.1 Thermoanaerobaculia bacterium
TGCGCCGCCGTCGCCGCCGCGAGCGTCCTGCGAAACTCCTCCGCACCATCGAACGCAAACGCGAACGCGGTCAAGGCGTGACACCAGTTCACAACCCGCAGCGACACCGTGTACGGATGCCACGCGTCACCGGCAATCCGGCCGTTCTCGCGCAGCCACGACTCCGCGAGGCGGCGGAACGTCGCAAAGTCGCCGGCCAACGCGAGATCGAGCACGTAATCGAAGTAATTGAGGTGATAGCGCCAGAGCGACGACGCGCGTGGCTCGGTCCAGTCCGGCAGACCACCCTCGTACGTGAACGTCGCGCCGATCAGCTCGAACCGACCGGCGGCAATGTCGCGGGCCCGCTCCAGGCGCGGGGCGGCCTCGGGATGCGCGCGCGCGGCGTCGAGCCCGAGCCAGAGTGGTCGATGTGCAGCGACCTCGGCCGTGCCGAGCCGGAGCCGCGTCCCGCGCGCGCGGCGCCAGCGCCGCAGGAGCACCAGACGCGTCCGCGCGGCCATCTGCGCCGCCGTCAGATGACGCACCGTCCTCAGGAGCAGAGCCAGCCGTGAGGGTGACATCAAGCGGCCGGATAGTAGCAGGGAGGGAGCGCCGCGAGAGCGCCCGAGACCGTCCAAATAACTTCGGCACCCCGGTTGCAGTTGTGGACGGCCAGAGATGCCACCCATGCCCAGCCAAATGACCAGCCAAACGATTCTGAAGACTATACTTGTAGCAATCCTCCTCCACGCCTCGGCCGCCTCCGCGGCGGTGTTCCTCGTCCCCGAAGACCGGACCATGATTCTCGAAGCGGACGGCATCGTGATGGGCCTGGTCACGCATCAGGAGACCGCCACCGAAGCGAACCGCGACATCGTCACGATCACGCACGTGGCGGCGGAGGATGTGCTGAAGGGCGACGTTCCGGTGCAGGGCTCGATCGCGGTCCGCGACCTCGGCGGCGTGCATCGCGGCCGGGCCATGGGCGTCTCGGGCGGCGTGCAGTACCAGCCGGGCGAGCGCGTGCTGGTCTTCCTCGATCAGAAGGCCGACGGAAGCTGGACGACGTACGGCATGGTCCTCGGCAAGATGAAGTCGATGCGCAACGCGCGCGGCGACAAGTTCCTCCTGCGCGACCTGGGCCCCGCGGTCGGACTCTCCGCCGACGGCCGCTCCGCGCATCAGGAGCGCCCGCGCACGGAAGAAGCGTTCATGAACTACATCCGCCGCACGATCCGCCGCGATGCGATCGAGCGCGGCAGCGATCCGCGCCGCCCACTGCGCGAGAGCGCCGGGCCGATCCGCGACTGGCCGGGACGTCAGCGCAATGAGGCGCCGCCGCAGCGCGACGATGCGCCGCCGGTCATCGACTACTTCCAGGAAGCGCCGGCCACCTCTTCGATCCAGAGCGACGCGACCCTGACGCCGGTCACCAACGACCACTATCCGCCGAGCGCGTACACCCAGGGGACGTTCCGCTGGGCAGCCTTCGACGCCGGGCAGTCGGTCACGTACTACTCGAGCGGCTCACAGCCGGGATACGACGCGGTCACCGCCGCGCAGCGCGCCCTCGCGGCGTGGAACAACGATCCGAACTCGAACGTGAACCTCGTCTATGGCGGCGCGCGCACGAACGCGTTCGTCGAAGATGGCGTGAACGCGATCGTCTTCAACTCGACCGGCGACGTGCCGGCCGGCGCGATCGGTTTCGCGAAGTGGTACGCGAACGACGAGCACACGTACAAAGGGCAGAACTTCTATTCGATCAGTGAAGGCGACACTGTCATCAAGGCCAACATCTCGGTCTCGGCGGCGGTGTTTCAGGAAGCGGTCACACACGAGGTCGGGCACACGCTCGGCTTCCGCCATTCCGACCAGGGCACTCCGGCCTCGACCGATGCGGTCATGCGCTCGAGTGTGACCGGCCGATACGGCACGACCCTCGGCTCGTGGGACATCGAGGCGGTCACGCACGTTTACGGCTCGACCTCGACGGTGCCGGTCTGCACGGCGCCGGCGATCACGCGCCAGCCCGGCTCGACCGCGGTCACGCGCGGCGCGTCGGTGACGCTGTCGATCGCCGCCACCGGCACCGCACCCCTCACGTATCAGTGGTACATCGGCGCGAGCGGCAACACCGCATCACCGATCCTGAACTCGAACTCAGCGTCGTACACCGTCGCCCCGACCAGCACCACCAGCTACTGGGTGCGGGTCACCAATGCATGCGGTGCGGTCAACAGCGTCAGCGCGACGGTCACGGTCAACGAGCCGGTCGTGTCGACGCGGACGACGACGCGCGGCGACTTCAATTACGACGGACGTTCGGACCTGCTGTGGCGGAACAAGAGCACCGGCGCGAATCGCGTCTGGTTCATGGACAACACCACCGTCATCGGCACGGCCACGTTGCCGACGCTCGCCGACACAAACTGGCGCCTCGGCGGCGCCGGTGAGTTCAACGGGGACGGCAAGCAGGACCTGATGTGGCACAACACGTCGAACGGCACGAACTCGATCTGGCTGATGAACGGCACCGCGCTCGCGTCGTCCGCGAGCCTGCCGGTGACCGGCAGCGTCTGGTACGTCGGCTCGGTCATGGATTACGACCGCGACGGCAACGCCGACATCGTGTGGCGCCATCGCATTCAGCCGTACACGTATCTCTGGCTGATGTCCGGCACGACCATGACCTCGTCGACCGCGCTGCGCGAAGCGGCGGCGGCGTGGGAGCTGATCGGCACCGGCGACTTCAATTCCGATCTCTGGAACGACCTCGTCTTCCGGAACGTGAGCACCGGCCAGGTCTACATCTGGTTCATGGTCGCCACGAACCTGCAGTCTTCGTATCCGCTGCCGAACGCCGACGCCTCGACGTGGGCGGCCGGCGCAATCGTCGACCTCAACCGCGACGGCTATCCCGACCTCGTGTGGCGCAACAAGTTCACCGGCGCGAACGTGGTCTGGTACACCCGCGGCGGCCCGGTCACCGGCACCGCCCCGCTGCCGACCGACGGCGACCTGAATTGGGAGATCTCGGGTCCGCGATAAACGCGTTTTACGCAAAACGCAAAAAGGGCGGCCGAGAGGCCGCCCTTTTTTCGATCACCGTGCTTGCGGGAGCGGCGTCGCTGCTACCGATCGACGAACTCGCGCAACCAGAGCTCGAACGTCAGCAACTGCCACAGTTGCATCGACCAGTCTTCGCGGCCGGAGCGTTGCTGCTCGATCATCTTTCGCACCGCTGCCGGCTCGAAGAAACCGCGATCGCGCACGCGCTGTTCGCCGAGGAGGTCGTCGACCATCGGACGGAGCTCGTTGGCGAGCCAGTGATCGGCGGGTGCACCGAAACCCGCCTTTTTCTGATGAATCACTTCGTCTGGGACCACGCCCTTCACAGCGTCGCGCAGGATCGCTTTGGTCACACCGTTGCGCAGCTTCATCGACGAAGGGACGTTCCACGCCACCCACTCCGCGAACTGCCAGTCGAGGAACGGCACACGCACTTCGACCGACGACGCCATGCTCATCTTGTCGTTGTACGTGAGGTTCAGGCTGACCATGAACGCCTTCGTGTCGACGTACATCATCCGGTCGAGAAAGTCGGCGTCGCCCGCGGCCGCGAAATGCGAGAGGTGCTGGTGACGCGCGTCGGGAAGCGTCGCCAGCGCGGGACTGAACGCGCGCTGCATCTCGTCCGTGAAGTAGACGCTGTCCATCAGGAAGCGATCGACAGGATTGAGTGAGCCGCTGCGCACCATCTTCTTCGCCAGCCGCACGTAACCCTTCATCGACGTGCCGCGCATCGCCGGCATCGCGTTCACGGCCGGACGGATCACCCCTTCCCGGAGAAAGCGTGGCAACCGGCGATAGCGCTCGGCGAGGTAATGCGCCTGGTACTTGCGGTAGCCGGCGAACAGCTCGTCGCCGCCGATGCCGGAGAGCAGCACCGTCACGTCGCGCCGCGCCTCGCGATTGACGAGATACGCCATCACGATCGCCGGATCGGCGGTCGGCTCGTCCATGTGCCACACCAGCTTCGGCAGCAGATCGACGACCTGCGGCTCGACCATGATGTGCGTGTGCTGGCAGCCGAAATGTTTGGCCGTCCGCGCCGCGACGTCGGTGTCGTCGAGGTGCACCTCCCCTTTGGTCGTGTGCGGCGGGAAGCCGATCGTGAACGTCCGCACCGGATGCGGACTCGCCTCCGCCATCGCCGCGACGATGCTGCTCGAATCGAGTCCCGCGCTGAGGAACGCCCCGACCGGCACATCGCTCAGCATCTGGCTGCGCACCACGTCGAAAAAGCGCGAGCGCACTTCCTCCGCGAGCTCGCGCGCATCGCGCCGCGGGTATGCGTGACCGGCTGACGGATAGTGCAGATCCCAGTACTGCTCGATGCGCAGCTCGCCGCGCTCGAACACCGCAAAGTGCCCCGCCGGCAGTTTCGCGATGCCGCGAAACATGGTCAGCGGATCCGGAACCCAGAGGAAGGTCAGGTACTGCTTGAGCGCGTACGGATCGACTTCGCGCGGCACGTCCGGCAGTTCGAGAATCGCCTTGACCTCGGATGCGAACGCGAGGCGGTTCGGCCCCTTCACGTAGTACAGCGGCTTGATGCCGAAATGATCGCGCGCGAGCACGAGCCGCTCGTTGCGCTTGTCCCAGATCGCCAGCGCGAACATGCCGTTCAGGCGGCGAAAACAGTCGGTGCCGTAGCGTTCGTAGAGATACAGGATCGCTTCGGTATCGGAGTTCGAGCGAAACACGACTCCTTCCGCTTCGAGCTCGCGGCGCAGTTGCGGGTAATTGAAAACCTCCCCGTTGTACGCGACGACCGCGTTGCCGTCGGGCGTCGCCATCGGCATGTGACCCGCGGGTGAGAGATCGAGAATCGCCAGCCGCCGCGAGCCGAGGCCGACACGTCCACCGGAAAAGCTGGTCGACCAAGTGCCGCTGTCATCCGGACCGCGATGCGCCTGCACGGACGTCATCCGTTCCAGCGCGTCGGAATCGCCCCAGTTCACTGCTCCGGCTATGCCGCACATACCGAATTCCTCATCAGCGCGCCAGCACCATCACCGAGAAACCGCCGAGCACGCGCGCGGCGAGATCGGGTGCGACCCGAAACGCGGCCGCACGCGGCAGCTTCGCCAGCCGTCCGCGCAGCGCTTTGGCCGGCAGGTCGATCGCACCCGAGGTGTAGAACCAGTCGACGATCTCGAGCCCTGCATCGGTCAGCGTGGCCAGCGCAGTCTCTTTCGTGAAGTAGTGGATGTGCCCGACCTCGCGGCGCGTCTGCATGATCGGCGACGCGCGCAGCACCGACTGCACGGAGAGATCGAGCGGGATGTGAAACACCTTCTCGCGTGCACGCGCCTTCAACTTCCGCACGAATCCGAGGCAGTCGTCGACGTGCTCGATGACGTCGATCGCCAGGAGGACGTCGAACGGGGCGACGTCCGCGGTCAGCAGATCGCCGTGCACGAAGCTGAGGTTCTGCGCGGTGCGTTTGCCCGCGATGGCCGCGGCTTGCGGCGAGATGTCGTAGCCGACGCATTGCGCGGTCGCGCCGAGCGTGCGCGAGACCGCCTCGAGCACCGCGCCGGAGCCGCAGCCGACTTCCGCGATCGTGCGCGCCTGCACGTTGTTGCGGCGGAGGATGTCGACGATCCTGGTCGCCTTCCAGGCCGCGTCCTCCTCGTGCCATCCGGGGTTGTTGGCGAGGTACGTTCCGTCTGTGTAGATGTCAGGCATGACTCATTGCTGCCGTGCGGCCACGGCGACATTCGCGAGGAACTCGAATGTCTGCCGCGCGCAGGCGTCCCATGAAAACGTTTGCGCGCGCGTGAACGCCGTGGCGGCGAGCCGCGCGCGCAGTGTGTGATCGGTGGCCAGTCGCCGCAGCGCGGCGGCCGTGTCGTTGACGTCGGTCGGCTCGAAGTAGATCCCGCCGTCGCCAAGAAAGCGCGGCATCGGCTCGCGGCGCGAGCATGCGATCGGAAGTCCGGCGGCCATCGCTTCGAGGAGGATGTTCGGCATGTTCTCGCACGTCGAGGCGAACACGAACGCGTCGGCCGCTTCGTACGTCGCGGGCAATTCACCGTACGGCACGTTGCCGCGGATCTGGATCACGCCGTGACGATCGCGCGCCACTGCTTTGTCGAGCAGCCGCCGCGCCTGATGCGATGAAGGTCCGACCAGGTCGAGCGCGACCGGCATTCCTTCTTCGCGCAGCCGCATCACAGCCTCGGCGAGGGTCGACTGGTGTTTGTACATGTCGATGATCGACGTGTAGAGAAAGCGGAAGGGACGCTCGAATGAATATTCATCGAGCGGGCGCGCTTCACGCGGCTCGCGGCGAAACGCATCGCTGACGCCGTGCGGAACGACGGCCACGCGGTTGCTCGCGTTGCCGAGAACGCGCTCGCGTGCGAGCTCGCTCAGAAAGATCACGCCGTCCGCTTTTCGGAACGCCCGCAACTGCACGAAATGCAGCAGCGAGAGGCGAATGAAGGTCTTCGAGAGCAGACCGAAACGCGCCCGCTCGCGCAGGTCGAACGGCAGCATGTTCTGGCACATCGCAACCACAGGCCGAAAGTCCGAGGTGTACGTGCCGCCGGGAACGAACAGCAGGTCGCATGCGGCGCGCGCGAGCTCGCCGAGGCGCGTGCGCTGCCAGCGCAGGCGCTGCCCGAGACTGCCGTCGAGCTCCGGCTCGCACACCACCCGCAGCCACGGTCGCGACGGCAACTGTGCACCGGTTTCGCTGCCACTCCAGACCGTTACCGCGGAGATGCCGTGCTCCTCGGGGCGCGCGGTGCGCAGCACTTCCACGAGGTGCGTGACGCCGCCGCCGCCGCGGAGGTTCGAGGCGTCGATGCCGATGCGGATCAAGCGCGCCGCCCGGCCAGCTCGGCATAAAGCTGCTCGTACGCGGCCGCCACACGATCGGCTTCGAAGTCGGCGCTGCGCTCGCGTGCGCGCGCGGCGCGAGCCTGCGCTTTCGCCGCGTCGCTCAGCGTCGCCGCGAGTGCCTGCGCCACGCCGTTTGGATCGCGTCCGTCGACGAAAATCGCGCAGTCGTCGTCCAGCAGCTCGCGGTGCGCCGGGATATCGGAAACGACCACCGGACAGCCGCAGATCATCGCCTCGAGCACCGCGTTCGGCTGTCCTTCGAAATCGCTCAGCAGAACCAGCACGTCGGCGCGCGCGAGAATCGGCGGTACATCCTCGACGAAGCCGGCGAACGTCACTCGATCCGACAATCCGCGCGCCGCGACCTGTGCGCGCAGCGACGCATCGAGCGGCCCGCTGCCGCAGAAAATCGCGTCCGCTTCCGGCACCAGCGCCAGCGCATCGACGAGCACCGGGACGTTCTTCCCTTCCGTGAGACGGCCGACATAAGCAATCAGCGGACGCGCCGCTTTTTCGGCCGGTGCGAGTGAAGGCGTCGGAACGATGTTCGGGATCAGCCGTCGCAGCGGACGCGTCGCGCCGACCTCGTCCCAGTAGCGCAGCCCCTCGTTCGAGTTCGACACGATCGCGTCGGCACGCCTGCCGAGCGCGGCGCGCATTCGGTACTGGAGCAGTCCGCCCTGGTACTTCAGCCGCGAGCTTCGTTCGTTGAGCAGCCACGGCACCGGCTGCATGCGCGTCGCGGCGCCGACCAGCACATCCATCTGCGGGAGCCAGCTCTGTACGACGTCGGGCTTCAGGCGCCGGAGCAGCCCGCGGATGCCGGTGATGATGCGCGGGTCGTAATTGCTCCAGCCACCGATGTGCTCGACGTTCACGCCCGGTCCGATCAGCGAGCGCATCGGACCTTCACGCAACAGCGCGATCGTGATCTCATGGCCGCGCGCGACGAGGGCGTTCGCGTGCAGCGCGATCTGCCGTTCGGCGCCGCCGGGATGCAGCGACGGGATGACGTGAAGGATGCGCATGAAAAAGTCAGCCGTCTGCGCGGGCGCCGCTCCTCACGTCGCCTGCAGCCGCTGCGCAACCTTGCGGATCCGTCGCGGCGTGATCAGCACCTGCCGCAGCACCTCGACCGCGAGCATCGTCGGCAGGAACCGATAGACGATGAAGTAGAAGAAGAAGAAGGTCGACTGCCGGATCGTGTAGAACATCCAGACCGCCAGGAACATGATCAGGATCGTCGGCCAGAAACGCGCCTGATTGCGCACGTACCACCGCTGCAGCAGCGCAAGAAAAAGGCCGAGCGCGATGCCGCGGAGCGCCAGCTCGAGCCAGTCCCTCCCGAGCACCGCCTGTGCGAGCAGGCCGAACATCAGTCCGATGTTCGTGTCCTGCGCGTCGAGCGAGATCATGTACCAGAGCGACGGGTCGACCTTCTGAAACGGCAGTAATTGACTCGGCACGACCGCGATGAGATCGGCCCAGTAGATCTGCCACGGAACCGACGGCAGGAGCCCGGCGTGGCGGCGATAGTGAAGGTCGTACGCGTTGGCGAAGATGACCTGGAACTCATTCGACGACGCGAGCAGCGGAGTGTCGCTCTTCTCCACCAGCCCCTGGCCGCCGAGATCGCGCACCACGCCGAGAGCGAGAAAGCCGCCGAGGATCAACGCGCCGGTGGGAATCAGCACCCGCAGCTTCAGAGGCGTGACCAGGCGGTGATACAGCAGCACCGCGGTCATCAGCAGCAGGACCAGTTCCGTGCGCGCGCCGCCGGCGCTGGAGATTGCGATCCAGCCGAGAAACGCGACCAGGAGAAAACGCGCCGCGAGGGAGCGCCAGCGCAGCATCAGCACGACGATGAACATCTGCTCGAGCAGCAGACGGATGGCCAACGCGTTCCCGGCGAACTGCAGCACGACGTGCGGAAGCGCGCGCGCCGTTTTCCCCTCGCCGCGGTAAATGTCCGCGTAGTTCGGGTTGAACGAAATACCGTACCGGAAGCTGATGACGAGGAGAAAAATGGTCGTGAACGCGAAGAGACCGACGATCGTGATGACGCGAGCATTGCCCGGCGGATTCAGTCTCGTCGTCAGCACCGCGCGCCGGCCGCGCACGATCAGATACGTCGCCACGAGACAGGCCAGATACAGCGCGTAACGCCACCCGAACTCTCCCACCTCGCGCGGGCCCGGGTCGTACATGCTGAGGCGGTAGTCGGTCAGCGTGTGCCAGCGGAGGCCGCCCGCGATGAAGCCGAGCAGCGGAAACGAGGCATAGACGAACGCCGCCGCGACGGCTAGCGAGGCCGGCTCGAATACCGGCAGCTGTCCGTCACGCCGGAAGAGGACCACGCCGTACACGATGGCCGTGATCGTCAGCGCGAGCAGCGGCGCGAGGACGTACCGCATGTCGACGGACACGAGCACCATCGTGAGCGTCAGCGCGCAGGCGGCCGCGAACAGCAGCCACATCAGGAACAGCGTGGCGACGCTCGTCCGCGCGGCCGGACGCACGCTCCTGCGGGGGATGCCCGGCCGCGGATCGATCGTGGTGACGGACATCAGCAGCGCGCCGCGGCAACCTCGGCTTTCGAAGCGTAGATGTCCTCGAGAATGTCGCGCACGTTCTTCGTGAAGCTCCAATCCGGATAGTGGCTCTGGAACTTCGACACGTCGCTGATCCACCAGATATGATCGCCGACGCGGTTGTTCTCCACGTACTCCGTCTTCATCCGGTTGCCGCTGATCTCTTCACACTGCGCGATCGCCTCGAGCATCGAGCAGTTGCTGTAGCGCGAGCCGCCGATGTTGTAGACCTCGCCGACGCGCGGCGCTTTGTAGAAGTGATGGAACGCGTTGACCAGATCGTAGCTGTGGATGTTGTCGCGCACCTGTTTGCCGCGATAGCCGAAGATGCGGTACGTCGTGCCGGTGATCGCGCACTGCATCAGGTACGCGAGAAACCCGTGCAGCTCGGCGCCGGAGTGCGCCGGCCCGGTCAGGCAGCCGCCGCGAAAAATGCCGGTCTTCATTCCGAAGTAACGGCCGTACTCCTGCACGATCACGTCCGCCGCCACTTTCGACGCGCCGAACACCGAGTGCAGCGTGGCGTCGATCGACATCGACTCGTCGATGCCGCGCTCGCGGTACGGATGATCCTCCGCCACTTCCCATCGCGTCTCCAGCTCGACCAGCGGGAGGTAGTTCGGGCGATCGCCGTAGACCTTGTTCGTCGAGGTGAAGATGAACACGGCATCGGGACAATGGTTCCGCGTCGCTTCGAGCAGGTGCAGCGTGCCGTTCGCGTTCACCGTAAAGTCGGTGATCGGCTCGCGCGCGGCCCAGTCGTGCGACGGCTGCGCGGCGGTGTGAATGACCACTTCGATGTCGCTCGAGAATTCGGCGAAGAGACGGCTGACCGCCTCGAAATCGCGGATGTCGAAGCGCTCCATCCGGAAGTTAGGCAGCGTCCGCTCCAGCGCCTCGGCGGTGCTGCGCGTCGACGCACTCTCACCGAAGAAATAGCTGCGCATGTCGTTGTCGATGCCGATGACGCGGAACCCTTCCGCGCTGAAAAACTTGGCTGCCTCGGAGCCGATGAGCCCCGCCGCACCGCTGATGATTGCTGTCTTCATTGCTGGGTTTCCCTTGTTGATTCGCGACTATAGCGCTTCGATCGCGTCATGGTCGCTGCGCGGTCAGGCGCGTCTGTCGCTCAGGCCGCGCTCGATGAGATCGCCCGCCTGACGCATCCGCTTCTTCATCCGGTGATCGATCATGGCGCGGCGATAGCCGTTCAATGCAATCTCGCGGCGCTCCTGGTCGTGCGCCAGGTAATAACGGATCTTGTCGATCAACTCGTCCACTTCACTGTAGCGCTCGATCTCTTTGCCGACTTCGAAGAAATCATTGAGATACGGCCCGCCGTCCGAGATCTGCATCACGCCGTTCGCAGGCAGCTCGAACAGGCGGTAGCTGCCGACCGTGTAATCGCCGCGATTGTGCGCGTTGAAACCGATTTTGGCGCGCTGATAGAGGTCGATGTACTCCTGCCCCGGCCGGATCGCGCTCTGCACCCAGCCCGGAAATCCGTATTTGGCCTGGAAGTAGACGTTGTACTTGAGCGAGAAGCCGACCATCGTCACGCGCTTGCCGAGGGCCTTCTTGATCTTCGCGAAAACAGGGAGCTTTCCGCGGTACGGAAATCCGATGAAGATCACGTCGATGTCGCGCTCTCCCGCGAGAACCGTCTCCTCCGTTTTCGTCGTATCGAACGCCGCGTCGAACACCGCGAACGGCCAGAAATCGGCGCGTTTCGCACCGACGTACGCGAGCTTCTCCGGCATGCTCAGATCGCGGCTGTACGCGGGGCTGTGATACAGGATGTGATCGTAGGCGTGCACATACGCGAAATCGCGCTCGTATGCGGTGAGCGGACCGTCCGACGTGCGCAGCACCTTGTAAATCGGGATGTTGCGCAGAAACTCCGGGTGATACGGCATCCCGTTATCGACGATCACCGCGTCCGGCTTGTGCTCGTCGAGCATCCTGCCGAAATCGCGGTACATCTCCATCAGCCCCGAATGGCGGGCGTAATAGAGATTGTCGAGCAACTGCGCGCGGACGTAGAGATTCACATCCACATAGCGGTCGTGATTGAACGGAATGAACTGATGGCGCTCGTCGGACGCGCCGCCGATCTCCCGGGTCCAGAACTCGGCTTCCGAGCCCCGCTTGTTGAACGAATACAGAATTTTCATGGAAAGCTCAGGAATGGCGCCGCGACTTGAGCACGAAATTCTGGCTCATGGCCCATTCGGGATTGCGATAGGTATTCAGGATCTCGAACTGCTTTTCCAGGCGCGCGCGCACATCCTTCATCCGGAAACCGCGCATCCCGATCTCCCAGAAGTGCTGCCCCTGCATGTAGCGCGGAGTCACGCCGTCCGGTTTATGGAAATAGTTGAACACGTCGAAAATGAACGAGAGGTTGAGGCCACGCACGCCCGGCATCACCCGCAACTGTGGGTGCCGCCCATGCACCGGGAGATAGATGAGCGAGTAGCGCGCGACGCGCGCGAGCTCGGCCAGTGACTTGTCGAGATACGGCACGGCCAGATGCTCGAGCACGTGCGAGGCGATGACCACGTCGAACTCGCCGTCGCGAAACATGTTCAGGTCGTGGACGCTGCCGATCACGTCGGGTTTGAAGGTCCCGTCGATGTCGAAGGTGACGATGTCGTACCCGATCCATTTGAAGATCGCGGTATCGAGCCCCTGCCCCGGGCCGACGATGAGGAGCCGCTTCACGTCGGCTCCGCAGCTCTGCACGTCGCGGTACTGGTAGTACGCGTTGACGAAGTTGACGAGGTTGAGCTCGCGGACCCACACCTCGCGATCGACCGGCATCACCGTCGGAGCCGGAATCGCGTCGTTGATGTCACTCATGTTCATCCCTTCCCGCTTGCGAAGCGGAGGCGCAGCGCGGCGGCCTCGCGCCAGACGCGGCCGCGCAGTTCGGAGGAGGCGATGGCCACGATCACCATCACCAAACCGGTCAGCCCGACCGCGATCACACGCGTCGGTGTCGACGCGTCGCTCGACAACGCGAAACGCGCCATCACCGCTGCCGCCGTGGTGGCGAGGAGCGGCAGCGCGGTATCGGTCACGAACCACTTCCGCAGCTCGCCATTGAGCAGACGGTGATGCGTGCCGAGGACCGTGATCACGAGGTAGGCGACATTCACGACCAGCCACGCGGCTGCCGCTCCGACCGCTCCCCAGCGCGACGCACAGAAGATCAGCAAAGGCACAAACACCACCAGCAGAGCGAGCCGCGCTTTGAGGGCGAGCTCGATCCAGCCGAACGCCAGTCGCAACAGGTTCGGCATCTCCCCGACCGCAACCGCGATCATCGCCAGCGCGGCGAGAGTGACCACCATCGAGGCATTCGTGGCGACGGCCGCGTTGTGCGTCCACACCGCCAGCACTTCATGGGAGAAAAAGACCAGCACCAGCGCCGGCGGAAAGACCAGCACCGCCACCGACTGACAGGCGCGATGGAAAAGATGCGTCACCTGCTCGCGCTGTTCGGGTGCAGTGAGCTGGGCCATGCGCGGAAAGAACGAGACGCTGACCGGCGTAATGGCCGACCAGAGCACGCCGGTGACGCTCTGCGCGAGAGTGTAGTAGCCGAACGTCGCCAGCGGCAGCATCGTGCTGAGAATGACCTTGTCGGCCTGCAAAAACGCCACGTGCGCGAGCGCGAGGCTGGTCGTGCCGACCGCGAATTTCCAGATGTCGCGAATGACGTCGAGATGGAAGGTCGCTTCTTTGTCGGCGTGCGGCAGCACCTGCCAGATTCGCGCGACGCTCCAGAGCGTCGTTGCCAGTCCGACCACCGCGTGCACGGCCAGAAACACTTCGATGCGCGGGGCGATGAAGAGGAGACCGAGCACCGCGCCGATCGCACGCACGGTGTTGCTCGTGACCATCATCGCGTTGACCAGCACCTGTCGCTGCAGGCCCATCAGCGCGCCGCTGTACATCGCGAACGGGAACTGCACGGCGATGGCGAGGCCCATCCAGCGGACGGCGTTCGTGACGGTTTCGGTGCTCAGTTGCTCCGGCTGCACCCACCGCTCCGCGATCATCGGCGCGACGGAGAAGACGATCGCGCCGAAGAGAAATGCCAGCGACCAGTAGATGTATTCGAGCGTCCGGATGAGATCGCGCTGCCGCACCGCGGTGGATTCGTCGACGGCGAGGCGTGCGATCTCGCGCACCGTGGCCGGCCCGAGGCCGAAATCGAGGTACGCGAACATCGTCTGCAGCGCGACGTAGAAGCCGACCAGGCCATACGCCTCGATGCCGACGAGCTTGAGGTAGATCGGAACGGCCGCAACGTTGATGACGTTCGCCCACACTCGGCCGGCGAAGTTCGCAACGACGTTGCGCTTGAGATCGCTCATTACGGAAGGAAGACGCGCGGCGATGCGCGTTCGTTACAAAGCAGCCCGGAATCGAGCTGGTGCGGGTGGTTAGACGCCGGCCGCGGGGAAGCGGTCGACCCATTCCCTCGCCGCGATGGCCTGGGTATGGCCGTCCTGAAGCATCGCCCGCACCATGGCCGGCTCGTACACGTCGACTTTGACGTCGAAGCCGGCGATATACGCGATCGCCTCGTCGAGCAGGACTTTGTTGTGGTGGTACGACGCGAAGACGTACTTGCCGGGAAGGAATTCGGTGCCGGTGGGACGGATGCCCTTCATGTCCTGGCCCCAGTACGCGGGACCACCCCAGAACGCACGCACGGCGCGCGCGCGGGAGTTGGTGTTGAGCGGCTGATCGATTGCGTACGACGCGGAGAACTCGAGGTGCCCTTCCGACCCGTACTGGTTGACCAGATCCCACGCCTCGGAGCGGCCGGGGCAGGTCGCGGGCGACGTGTGGAAGCGGAGGTTCAGGTCCTCGAGACTTTCCGCGTCCGTGGCCGTGTCACCCCAGGTGCCGTGCGCCACTTCCGCGAGCTCGAGCGCATCGAGCCACAACGGAATCATCCCGAAGTTGAGGTCCATGAAGACGTACTTTTTGTAATCCGGGATGTAGATCTCGGGGACGTTGTGGCTCTGCCGCATTACTTCGCCGTTGTAGTAGTAGGTTCCGGGGGCGGTCAGGATGCGCGCCGGCAGGCAGAACCGCTCGCGCACGAGCCAGCGGAACACGCCGTGGGTCGGCCCGCACGACAGCATCATCGGCTGCTCGGCCGTGAAGAATTCCGTCAGGTAATCGGCGCGACGGTAGTACCAGACATTGTCTTCCGCGCCGAGGTAGAGATTGTTCACGACGCAGAAATCGAAAAGGCGGATCAGTGAGGCGGGGATGCCCTCGTCGGGCGCAAAAACGACCGCCTTCAGATAGCCGGCGCCGCGGTTGATCTTGAGGTAGTACTCGCCCGGCTCATCGAAGCGGATGGTGCGCGCGTGATTGATGACGCGCGGCAACCGCGGGTTCACGACACCCTTGCGCTCGGCACCGAAGAGCGGGTCGAAAAACTCGAGCTTGTTGATCCGTTCCGACGCCGTGGCGGTCTGGCCCGGACGAAACAGCGGAAACGCCTCGCCGTGCAGGTTCCACGTGATGCGCGTGCGCCGCCGGAGTGGCGGCCACGTGCGGCGCTGAATCACCTGCGCGCCAAGCGCCGGCGCGACCGCGAGTCCCGCGGCAGCAGCAGCCATTTTTGTCAGAAATTCACGCCGGTCGGATCTGAACATTTTCGATGGGTTTGACTACGGCCGGAATCACTTCTCGGAACATGTTTATTCCGTGTGATCGATGAAGCGACGGAACCACATCTCGAGGCACAACAGAGCCCACAATCGCGCGCTCCAGTCGCGCCGGCCGGCGACGTGTTCCGTCACCAGACGGCGCACGAATGAAGGGTTGAAAAGGCCGCGCCGGCGGGCCACGTCATCGAGCAGGTAATGGTCGAGCAGCGGCGCGAGCTCGCCGCGGAACCACGACGCCACCGGCATCGCGAAACCGGTCTTCGGCTTGGTGAGGATCTGCGGCGGAAGGAGGTCGCGCACGGCGCGTTTGAAGATCTCTTTTCCGCCGGCCGGCGTGCGCTTCATCCGGCTAGGAATCGTCGCGGCGAACTCGACCAGTTCCTGATCGAGCAGCGGGCACCGCACTTCGAGACTATTGGCCATCGACGCGACGTCGGTCTTCACCATCAAGCAATCGGCGAGATAGAAGTGCTGGTCGTGCCGCATCATCCAGTCGAGCGCGTCCATCTGCTCGTTCCACTCGAGCTGAATCGGGCTCCCCTGCTTGCTCGCGAGATGCGCGCGAAACGCGTCGGTGTACGCGGCGCCGCGCTCGTTCGGTTTGAGGATGGTCGACTGCAGGCGGAAGCGCTCCGGCAGCGTGCCGGCCAGCATGCTGAACGCGCGGCTCACGCGAGCGGTGGTGTTGGTGTACGGCAGACGGTCGAGGATGGCGGTCATGGTGCGGCCGGTGATCGTCCGCAGCGGCGCCGGAATGGCGTCGGCGCGGTCCCACGCCTGCACCGCGGCGTAGTTCTGATATCCGGCAAAACTCTCATCGCCGCCGTCGCCGCTGAGGGCAACAGTGACGTGCTCGCGCGTCGCTTTGGAAACGTAGTACGTCGGTAATGCAGACGAGTCGGCGAACGGCTCGCCGTAATGCGTGACGAGGTGCGGCAATACCTCCGCCGCGTTCGGCCGCACGACGATCTCATGATGCTCGGTGGCATACCGCTCGGCGACGAGCTTTGCGAACGGCAGCTCGTTGTGTGAGGCCTCGTCGAATCCAATGGAGAAGGTCCGCACCGGCCCCGACGTCACCTCGGCCATCATGGCCACGACGCTGCCGGAATCGACTCCGCCACTGAGAAATGCGCCGACCGGAACGTCGCTGATCAAACGGAGCTTGACGGCCTCGCGCATGCGGGCGCGAAGCTCTTCCGCAATCTCATCCTCAGTGGCGTTGGTTTTCTCGGCGACCGGCGGCTCCCAATACCGCTCCACGCGCACGTTGCCATTCGCATCGCAGACCAGCGTATGCGCGGCCGGCAATTTCGAAATCCCTGCGAATGCGGTGAGCGGGCTCGGGACGTACTGATAGGTCAGGTATTCGTCGATGGCGTGATAGTTCGGCTCGGCCGTAATGGACGGATCGGCGAGCAC
>DASVRB010000697.1:0-9992 GCA_036388835.1 Thermoanaerobaculia bacterium
AGCCCGCCGAATCAATCAACGGCCGGCGGGCTAAAGCCCGCCGCTCCACCAGAACCGACACCGACCGAGCAACGCGCGCACGTCCTCGAATGCCTCATCGCCGACTGCGCGCCGCGGCAAACCACCGCACCAACACCGCGCGTCTTCATCGCCTCCGGCGACGTCCGCAACCTCACGCCACACTTCACCGGCAGCGCCACCACGTCAAAATCAACGTCCCTGCGCCCACCACAACGCGAGCACTTTCAGATCGTCGACTACCCCACCGCGCCGCAGAGCTACATCCTCCTCGCACAGGTTCTGCCGCCGTCCGTGGCGAAGGATCCACTCGCGGCGCAGCTCGTCGTCTCCTATCTCCTCCGCAGCCGGCTGATGGACAACCTGCGCACCGCGAAAGGTTGGTCGTACGAGGTCTATCCATTCGCGATCGAGCTGCGGCGCGGCGGTGCGCTCGCCCGCTTCAACATCCCGGTGCAGACCGACAAGACCGCGGAATCGATCGCCGAAGTGCGCAAAGAGATCGCCCGCCTGCAAAACGAGCCGGTCACGGTCGAACAATTGAACGCCGTCCGCGGCTGGCTCGAGGCGGCGCTCACCGGCGGCCTCCTCTCGCTCGAATCGATGAACGCGCAGCTCCTCGAGATCGCTCGCAACGATCTGCCGCCCGACTACTACAACGACGCACTGCGCCGGCTCGCCGCATTTACGCCAGCCGACGTGCAGGCGATCGCGCGCGAGCTCTTCACCCCCGATCGCCTGATCTGGATCATCGCCGGACAACGCGCCGCGATCGAGGGCGAGCTGCGCGAGCTGGGGGCCGAAGTACACTCCGCGCCGTGACTCCGGCCGACCGCATCGCCGACATCGAGCTCTCGCTGATCCGCCAGATCAACGCGCTGGCCACACCGCTCTCGATCAACCTCGGCATCGGCGAGCCGAACCTCGAGCCCGACGCGCGCTTCCGCGAGCTCGCCCAGCGCGCCGCCACCACGTCGTGGCACTACTCGCCGAATGCCGGCAACCTCTCCCTCCGCAAAAAGCTGTGCGAAGGAACGCCGTTCGATCCGAAGAGCGAAGTCTGCGTCACCGCCGGAACGCAGGAAGGGCTCTTCTCCATCTTTACCGCCTTCGTGAATCCGGGCGACGAGGTGCTGATCCCGAATCCCGGCTTCGTCGCGTACGCCACGCTCGCCCGCATCTGCGGCGCGACTGCCGTCACGTACGACCTCGACCCGCCGTCGTGGGAGATCGACGTCGCGGCCCTACGCACGAAAATCACGCCGCGCACGAAGCTGATCGTCGTGAACTCCCCTTCGAATCCGCTCGGCGCGGTCGCCTCGGCGGAAACGCTCGCCGCGATCGCGAGCCTCGGGCCGCTGGTCGTCAGCGACGAGGTCTATCGCGAGATCTGGTACGACGCGCCGCCCCCCTCGATGCTCGGCACCGGCCCGAACGTCGTGGTCGTGAGCGGCTTCTCGAAGAGCCACGGCATGACCGGCCTCCGCCTTGGCTGGATCCACGCTGCCGAAACGCTGATGAAGCCGATCGTCACCGCGCATCAGTACGTCGCCACCTGCGCCTCGGTCTTTTCGCAGGCGCTGGCGGAGCTGATCCTCGACGACAGTGAATGGAACGCGGCGTGGCTGAGCGGCGTGCGCGCGCAATTCGCCGCGCAACGAGAGGCCGCGCTGTACGCGATCCACCACGAGCTCGAATTCGACGTGGCGCCTCCAGCCGGAGCGTTTTACGCCTTCGCCGCCGTGCCGACCTGCGACACGATCCAATTCGCCAGATCCCTCGCCATCGACGCCGCCGTGCTGGTCATCCCCGGCGTCGCGTTCGGCAGCGCCGGCAACGGCTTCATGCGCATCTCCTACGCCGCACCGGTCGACCAGATCACCTCCGGCATCGAGCGGATCGGCCGCTATCTGCGCGCACAGGGCCGCTGATTCGATTCCGTCATCCTGAGCAAAATGCGACGGCCGGCGCCTGTAGCTTCGGTCGTCGTCGCCGAGATCCTTCGCTAAAGCTCAGGATGACGGGGGGAGGGCCCGAAAAGGTCAAAGCGGCGACTGGCGTCGCCGCACTCCAAAGGAACTTCGTCGCCTCGCGTGCCGGTTGTCGCTCGCATGAGAAAGATCCTTTCATTCGCGGCCGCGTTCCTCCTCGCCTGCAGCGTGTCGGCGCAAACGGACCCGATCGCCGAGTGGAACCGCCTCCTCGGCGCGTACTACAACCCGGCCCGCGGCTTCGACTACAAAGCCCTCAAAGCGCGCGATGCGGCCGCACTGCAAAGCGTGCGGCAGCAGCTCGGCCGCGTGAACGTGAGCGCGCTGAGCCCGAAGCAGGAGCTCGCGCACTGGATCAACGTCTACAACGTCAACACCGTCGCCGCGATCGTCGAGAACTACCCGATCCGCTCGATCCGCGACATCTCCACCGATCCGATCATCCGTCTCAACGTCTTCAAGAAGGATCGCGTCCCGGTCGGCAGCGCGAAGATCTCGCTCGACGACGTCGAGAACGTGAAGATCCGCCCGCGCTTCAAAGACGCGCGCATCCATTTCGCCATCAATTGCGCGGCAAAAAGCTGCCCCCCCATTCGCGGCGAAGCGTTTCGCGGTGAGACGCTCGACGCGCAGCTCGATCAACAGGCGCGGGCGTTCCTGAACGGACCGCATGGCGCGCGCTTCCGGAAAAACGGCACCACGCTCGTCATCACCACCACGAAAATCATGGACTGGTTCGCCGATGACTTCGAGCAGTGGGGCGGCGGCAAAGCAGCGTTCATCCGTAAGTACGTCCCGGCCGACAAGCAGCGCCTCATCGACAGCGCGAAGAAAATCGAGTTCCGCTACGACGACTACGACTGGGCCCTCAACGACTGGCAACGCTGAATGCAACGACGGGGGGGCCTCCGGCGGCCGTCGTTTCCCCCGAGCGCGCGTGCTGCACCGAACTTGCAGTCAAGGCGGCGGGGAGTTTCAGTAAGATTCGCGCGATGGGCTCTAAGGCACGCCACGGCGAAGAGCGACTCCCGGTCCCGCCGGCAAAAGACTCGGTCGCGGCATCGGAAGTATCGCTCTATCGCAACGTTCTCAAGATCAAGCGGGACCACAATCTGGTCGACCTCGGCATTTCGTTTTACGACGCCGAGACCACCATCCAGTGGTCATACAACGCCGATCACTACTTTCACGCGGCTTCCACCATGAAGCTGGCGGTGCTTCTCGGCGTCTTCCGTCAGGTCGATCGCGGAGAGCTCGCACTCGACGCGCCCGTCCATGTACGCAACCGCTTCACGAGCATCGTGAATCAGGAGCCGTTCATGCTCGACCTCGGGCGCGACGCCGACCCCGACGTCTACGGCCACCTCGGCAAGACCATGTCGGTGCGCGACCTCGCGTACTGGATGATCACCAAATCGAGCAACCTCGCCACCAACCTCCTCGTCGACGTCATCGGCATTCAGACCGTCCAGAACGCGCTCGACGAGCTCGAGATCGACGGCGTGCGCGTCCTCCGCGGCGTCGAAGATCAGCGCGCCTTCCACGCGGGCCTCAACAACGAAGTCACCGCGCACGGGCTGCTGAAAATGCTCCGCCTCATCGCCGACGGGAAGGCCTACTCCAAAAAAGTCTGCGACGAGATGCTCGACATCATGCTCGACCAGCAGTACCGCAGCGGCATCCCGGCAGGCCTCCCGAAAGCGGCCCGCGTCGCCCACAAAACCGGCAACATCTCCACCGTCCATCACGACGCCGGCATCGTCTATCTCGAAGACCGGAAGCCGTACGTCCTCGTGATCCTCACGCAGTTCCATCCCGAGCAAGGCCGCGGGACCGCCGTCGCCGACGTCTCACGCGACATCTTCAATACGCTGGCCGGAAGTGTTTATGAGTAGTGCGAGCAGTGCAGCAGTGAGCCAGGACCAGGGACTGAAAGTCGTCGATGCATTCGACCTCGACGACGAGCTCCGCTCGGTCCTCAAACCGGGCGAAATGGTCCGCGACATTCAGGGGCGGCGGCACCGTCTGCCCCGCTATTTCTACGAGATCCCCTCGCGCGAGGCGGCCACCAAAACGCGGCTGACCACGCACTTCGGCATCAACGAGTTCATCCTCACCGACCTCAAAGAGCACGATCGCCTGCAGGAGTTTCCGCGTTACGTTCCGTGCGCCGTGCGGGTGCTGGCGTTCTATCTCGAGCAGTTCCGCACCGCCTGCGGTGCCTCGGTGCACATTGCGGTCAACGGCGCCTACCGTTCGCCGTCGCACAAGCTCGCCCTGCACGCCACACCGCACATGTGGGGAACCGCTGCCGACGTCTACCGGATCGGCACGCAGATCCTCAAAACGAAAGAATCGATCGACAAGTACAACGAGCTCGCCGAGCAGCTGAGCGACGAGATCACGGTCCTGCCGTACGGCCACGTCACCGGCAAAAATGCCGACGATCACGTCCACATCGACCTCGGCTACATCACGCTCGTCCCGCGGGAGATCAGCGAGGACCGGATGGAGCAGCCGCAGGAGAGCCGTCCGCGCTTCGCCTTCGAAGAGCGTCGGCGCATCGACCGCAGGATCGCCCCCGAGACCGAAGAGTAGCCTCCAATCTGCCGGCCGGAAGTCCGTCCCTTTTCCGAGGCGGCGTCCGGTTCAACCCGGCCTGCGCTTTGCTTAGCTGAGGCTGCAGCAGCGCAGTCCACCCTTTCCGGAGTACACAGTTTGTCGCCTCACAATCCAAAAAACGAGCTCGACCGCGAGATCGCTCGACTGGGGAAAACCCGTCTCGACATGCCGGTGATCGGCATGGAGTCGGAGTTCAACGTCTGGCTCGACGAGGTGGAGATCAACCCGGAACCCTACTGGAAACACCCCAGTGCGTTCATCGACCAACCGCTCCTGAAACGCGAGAAAACTTCGCTGCAGTTGCCGACCGGCGGCGCGGTGTACTTCGACCGCGGCGTCATCGAAGTCGTCACCCCCGTCATCGAGCTCGCCCCCTCCTCGACCGCACGCATGGTGCGCAACCTCTGGGAGCAGATCGGCTTCGTGCGCGATCAGCTCACGAACTGGGGCAAAAAGACCGGCCATACGGTCCGTCTGAAGGCGTACAGCAGCCACTTCAACATCTCGTACGAGATCCCGAAGTCGGAGCAGAACTCGAAGCGGAACGAAAAGCTCCTCGCCCTGCTGCTCGCGCACATCCTCCCGGTGCCGATGATGCTCGTGGCGTCGAATCGCCGCTCGACCGGCGTCGGTGTCCGCCCCCGCGGCGCCCGCATCGAGATCACGGTCGACTTCACTCCCGATCCCGGCCTCATGATCGCCGCCGCCACCCTCGTGGTCGGCATCGTGCGCGAGGTCATGACCTGGCCGTCGTACGAGCTGTCGATCCTCGAAAAGCTGCCGATCCCCGTCATCGCCGGCGTCGTTCCGGGCAAGCACACCACCCGGAAAGGGTGGCTGACCAAAGACTTCCACTACGAGCAGAGCCCGTACACGTCCGACATCAACGCCCCGCTCTGGACCACGCAGTTCGGCGACAAACGCTCACTGCGGCAGATCGCGAAAGATGTCGCCTGGTTTTTCCGGAAGTCGATCCGGAAGTACTCCGATCCCTTCAGCTTCCGCCTTCTCTTCGCCGTCCTCGACGGCCGCGCTCCTTCGATGCTGGAGCTGGTCGACCGTCCGAGCGCCTACGAAGACGTCGGCCGCCTCTGCCGCTGGGGGATGGTCATTCACGAGCTGAAGAATTACGAGTCGGAGATGCGGATGCTCGCGCCTTGGCGCGAGTGGAACAAGCCGTCCATCGACCAGTTCGTGCTCGACCGCCAGCAAGCGCGCGAGAAGCACCGCATCGAGATGACGAACGTCAGCGCGAGCGAGCCTCGTGCACGCACGCGCTCGATCCGTGAGGACGACGCCAAACCGGAGATGCAGCTGCTCGATCAGCTCTCGGCGCAGTTGACCGGACCGGCCGCGCGCCGCCCGAAGTCGATCCTCTCCCGCCGCCGCGCCGATCGCCCCGGCAAGCTGGTCCCGAAACGTCCGACGCAGTATGTCGATCGCCGCGGTCTCCCGCTCCTCGGCGGCAACGGCGGAGGCGGCACTGCCACTCCCGCCGAACGGCGCCGCGCCAACGATCGCCGCAAGCGCAACTACGCCGTCCCCTTCCCCGACCGCCGCCTCACCCGCTCCGCCTACGAGCAGGTCTTCCTCAAGCTCGTCTCCGGCGGACGCCTGAAGATGGGCAACGACGTCTACACCCCCGTCGGGATGAAGGGCTGGTACCACGCCATCTTCCGCCGCGAATCCGACGGCGCCGAGAAGCTGCTCTCGATCGATCAGCTCCTCAAAAAGATGGGCGACTGGACGTAGTTCCCCACTGTCATTCCGAGCGTAGCGAGGGACCTGGGTGGGAGGGGCGCGATGCACGTGCCTGCCGCCCCTCCCACCCAGGCCCCTCGACTACGCTCGGGGTGACAGGTGAAGAGGGCGCCTTCAACGTGACTCCGCGACGCACGCTCCCAAGGTAGTACACCAAGCCCAAGGCTTGGCCAACCAACGCCACCGGCCGTGCCGGCCCGGCCCGCCGTGCGGGCTACTCGCGCGACCGCCGTTCCCAATCCTCGCGAATCGCGTGACCGGGCGAACGATCGCGCAGGCGCGGGCGCTCGAGGATCGTCGACAGCACATCGGCGATGCCCCAGGCGACGAACGTCGCCGCCGCGATCGTGAAGAGCTGCGAGAAGGAGTGCAGTCCGAGCAAAAAAAAGAGCGTGAGCGGGATGGCGATTGCCATCACGATCACGCCGACTACCAGTCTGATCCCGGTCACAGAAAGGCTATTGAATCACATCAACGCGCGTACTCCGCCGTCGCAGCATCAGCCACCGGATTGGCGACGCTCGAAGCGTCCGCGATCCGGTTCTCGACGCGATTCTTGAAGTCCTTCTCATAGTTCTGCACCTTCGCGAGGTACTTCCGCGTCTCTTTGAACGGAGGCACGCCGCCGAAGCGCTTCACGTTGCCTTCGCCCGCGTTGTACGCCGCGATCATCTTCGTCTCGTTGCCGTCGAAGCGCTCGTGCAGGTACTTGAGGTACTTCGTGCCGGCGGCGATGTTCTGCACCGGGTTCGTGAGATCACGCGCCCCCATCCATTTTCCGGTACGCGGGACCAGCTGCATGAGTCCAATCGCGCCGGCGCCCGAGCGGGCCGTCGGTTTGAAGCGCGACTCGGCCTGCACCACCGCGGCCACGAGCTCCGGACGGATGTTGTTCTTCTTCGCCTCCTGATAGATGACGGCGCCGAACGGTACTTCTTTCTTGAAAAAGTCCTCGCGCGCCTTGTCGGTCACGACCGTCAGCTTGCGCGGAGCGCTGGCCACCGCCTCGAGAGGAGACTTCGCAGCAGCCTCGACACCACCGACCGCCGCTTCGACGCCGCCCGCAACCTGCTGCGCGATCGAGCGCGCCGCTTTCAGGTCGTTCGCGAGCTCACGATCGATCCCGACGGTAGTCGACTTTTCGTTCTTCGCACTCCCCGGCGCGTCGGTCTGCATCATCTTCAACGGCGCGCCGATCCCGCCAAAAGCTAACGAAGCGCCGAGCGCCCACGTGGCGTACTTCTTCTTCAGCCCGGTCATTCGGCGGGCAGGGACGGCCTCGACCTCGCGTCGCAGCTGCGAGCGGTCGAAGTTGTCGAGAAAACGCTCCTGGTAGGGTCTCTTGGTTTTCAGCTCCGGCATCGGTGGGTCTCCTTGTGTCATGCTTGCCTTTACTTATTTGCAAGGCGAAGACCACTTCAAACAGCTGAGCTATCGGGATTTATCTGAGATTTGGCACAGTTTCTATCTCGGCATAGAATCCGTCGCCATGATGGGAAAAGGAGCTTCGATCGTTCTGGCGGGACTCCTCTTCGCTGCGCCGCTCGGCGCCGAGGATCCCGATGCACTGAAGTTTGGGCAGCCTCTCTCCGGCTGCTACGAGCACGCCGCCACCGCCGTTCCGGCCCCCGAGCCCGATCCCCTATTTCAAAGGATGCTGAAATACGCGCAGGTCGCGGTGAAGCACCGGGTGCACGGCCTGGCGAGCTACTACTCCTCGTTTTTCGACGGCCGCAAAACCGCGAACGGCGAGATCTTTCGGAACGGCACGTATTCCGCCGCGCACCTCACTCTCCCCCTCGGCACCTGGGTCGAAGTGAAGGCTCGCGCGACCGGACGCAAACTGCGCCTGCGCGTCAACGACCGCGGCCCCTACGCGAAGAAGTTCTGCCTCGATCTCTCGCAAGCCGCCGCCCGCTTCCTCGGCGTCGACGTCTCTCCCGACCGTCACGTCGAAGTCCGGATCATCGCCCTCCCAGGCGAAGAGCCGCTGCCGGAGAACATCGACTTTGCCGCAGTCGAAGCGCGTCTGGGTGGAACCGACGCGGCGCAAACGGCAGCAGCGAAGTAATCGATCTGGTGGAGCGGCGGGCTTCAGCCCGCCGAACATGAGGAGAAGGTCGGCGGGCTAAAGCCCGCCGCTCCACTGTGAGTCGCGAGTGGCTACCCCGGAATCGTGAAGCAGAACGTGCTGCCTTCGCCGAGGGTCGACTCCACCGTCAGCTCGCCGCCCTGACTCTCCACCAGACGCTTCGTTAGGTAGAGGCCGTAGCCGGGGCCGCCGCCGCGAGGTTTATCGAGCTTGCTCATGCCGCCGAGCTCGAACACCTGATTCACATAACGGGGGTCGATGCCGATGCCGTTGTCGCGGACGCAAACGCGGAAGCCGTTGCCGTCGCCGCTGCAGTCGATCGCGATCTCGCGCTCCCCTTTCGGGCGATCCGTGAAAAACAGCGCGTTCGCGATGAGCGATCCGATCGCCTCCCGCATCTTCTCCGGATCGACGTTCACGACCGGAAGATCGGGCGGGACGTCGACGCGCACGCCCCCCTCCTCGATCTGAAAGTTGTATTTGAGGATCACTTCCTCGATCACTTCGCGCAGTGGTGTCGGTTTTCGCGCGCTCGGGCGGGCGAGGAGCTTGACCATGTGCGACATCTCGTCGAGCACGCGCTTCATGTACTGCGCGCTCGAGCGGATGCGCCGCAGAAAGTCCTGCCCTTCTTCGTCGAGCTTGTCGAGGTAATCGCTGAGGAGAAGGTCGCTGAAGCCGTCGACCGCGAAGATCGGCGATTTCAGGTCATGCGACAGGACGCTGAAGAAGCGGACGAACTCCTCGTGCGTTACCGGTCGCTCTGCCGCGGGGGTCTGCTCCAACGCTTCGATGACGACACCTCCAAAGCGCGCCACTGCTGCAACGGCCATACCGGCCGCGGCCGCGCGAGTCTATTTTTTGCGGAACGCCGCGATCTGCCCCTCGCCGACGATCTCGCTCGTGCCGTCTGCGCCGATCACCAGCGCCGTGCGGGCCGGAATCCCGATGCCGAGGGTCACCTCGGGGAGCGACATCAACCGGCGCAGCGCGGTGTCGTTCGACGGGTCGAAACTGGTGTCGATGACTGCATTGCGCAGCCAGCCGAATGCCGGCAGCGCCGACGAGCCGCCGCGCATGTCGCGCGCATAGACGCCGAAACATGACGCGGCCGCGCCGATCGCCGCGATGACGCTGCCGCCCACCGCGGCATCGCGCAACGCCAGCTCCGCGGGCGATTCGCGCAACGTCTCCAGCAGGTTGTTCGTCACGCCGCCACCGAGGTACGTCAGGCCGGAGGTCGTGATCGTGTTGAGCGACTTCTGCCGGCGGACATCGCGGCCGCGGTAGATCGGCACGTTCACGACCTCCACCGACGCGTCGAGCGTCCGCACGTACGCGCCGAAATGCGTCGCGTATTCGGCCGAGCCGGAGGCTGTCGGCAGGAACGCGAGCGTCCGCCGCTCCGGCACCATCTTCGAGAGCAGCAGCGCGTCGATCTCACGCGTTTCACCGAAAGAAAATTCACCGCCGCCGATCAGCACGAGCGTGGTCACGGGTGTGGCGAG
>DASVRB010000698.1:0-2527 GCA_036388835.1 Thermoanaerobaculia bacterium
ATGGATCGACGGTCGGCGGGCTGAAGCCCGCCGCTCCACAGGGACGGCGCGCTCCTCAGGTCAGCGCTCGCGATTCGCCTCGACCCTTGCGTCTTTCATTGAAGAAGGAGCGAACTTTTCCGCGACCGCCTGCGCCTTGCGCATCGCGTTGCCCATGGTCGTGCTCCACTTCTCGTTGAGGTCGTTACGACGCGCGACCATCTTCGCGCCGAGCTCATCGAGGCGTGCCGGACTGAAGAGCTGCTGCGCGCGCGGAAACATGTCTTCTTCCTCTTCCCCGGCGTGATGCTCGAACAGCTCGCGCAGCACTTTCGACTTTGCGCGGAACGAGTCGTCCGTGGCGTCGAGCGTCATCAGCTCCGGCAGCAGCATGTCGACGACGTGATGTTCTTCGATCGCTTCAAAGTACTCGTCGCGATCTTTCTGATCGTCGGTCGCGTCTTTCCACGCCGGGTAGAAGATCTCCTCCTCGAGCATCGAGTGGATCTTGATCTCTTTCTCCACGTCCTCACGCAACCGGTTCCGCTCCTCGGAGGCGATGGCCGTGTCGTACAGCCGAGGCAACATTTCGCGCAGACGGTCGTGATCGGAGCGGAGCAGTTCGATTGCGTTCATGCGAGGCAAGACTGCATGCCCCGTGCATAGTTTGGAGTGCGGCCCAAGTGTCATTCCGCGCCGCAACGACGGCGCGGAATCCCCTCCCCTCGAGGCGCACGTCCGCTATCGGCAGGGGATCCCGCGCTGCGCGCGGGATGACACGCTGGGGCGTGTCATTTCACCCGGTATCCGAGCTTCCGCAGCTCTTCCGCAACGCGCGCGACGTGGTCGCCCTGAATCTCGATCTCCGCGTCTTTGGCCGTGCCGCCGGAGCCGCATTTTTTCTTGAGCGTCTGCGCGATCGCGGCGAGCGCGTCGGGAGTGTGCTGGAAGCCGGTGGCGACGGTGACGGTCTTGCCGGCGCGGCGTTTTTTGTCCGTTGCGACGCGGATGGTCTGCTTCGACGGATCGGCGTCCGTCGGCATGTCGAGCTTGCCGGACTCGCGTAATTGCTTTGCTTTTTCGGGGTCGCTCGTCCAGACGAGCTTCGAGTTCGCCATGTCGTTTACTCTACCGCGCGCATGGACGATCCTCGCTTCTATCGCGGCTGGCGGCGGCCCGGTCCGGTGCCGCCCGGCGGCGTCGAGATCGAGGAAAACGAGACGCTCGATTTCATCTGCGGCCACTACCGCATCTTTCAATACGCGAAAGGGCATCGCTACTCGACCGACGATGTGGTGACGGCGTGGTACGGCACGACGCACGCCCCACGCGTCGCACGCGCCGCGGACCTCGGATCGGGAATCGGCTCGGTCGCGCTGATCTCCGCGTGGCGCCTGCCGGGTGCAACGTTCTGCACCGTTGAAGCGCAGGAGATTTCGTTGCGCCTCGCGCGCAAGACCATGCGCTTCAATGGACTGGAGTCGCGCTTCACGCTCTATCACGGCGACCTGCGCGACGAGTCGATTCTCGCGCATGAAGAGCCGTTCGATCTCGTGACCGGCTCGCCTCCGTACTTTCCGCCCGGCACCGCGAAAGAAGCGGATCACAAGCAGGCCATTCCGGCGCGCATCGAAGTGCGCGGCTCGGTCGCCGATTACGCACGTGCCGCCGCGCGCATCCTCGCTCCGGGCGGTTTGTTCGCATTCGTCTTTCCGACGCTGCAGATCGAGCGCGCGCTGGCCGCGATCGATGACGCAAACCTGAAGTTGATTCGCCGCCGCGACGTGATCTTCAAGGAAGGCGACACGCCGCTGATCACTCTGTTCGCCGCATCGCGCAACGAAGACATCCCGCCGACGTTCGACGCGCTCGTCGAACCGCCACTGACCATCCGGACGAAAGATGGCGGGGTCGATCCCGAATATTCGGCCATTCGCCTCAGCTTCGGCTTTCCGCCAGGAAATGTGAAATGAACGTATTGACGATCCCAGGCCTCTGGAACTCCGGTCCGCAGCACTGGCAGACGCATTGGGAACCGAAACACGGCTTCACGCGCGTGCAGCAGCGCGACTTCGATCGTCCCGTTCGCGATGAATGGGTGGAGACGCTCGATCGGACGATCCGCGCGCAATCCGCGCCGCCTGTCCTGGCCGCGCACAGCCTCGGATGCACGCTCGTCGCGCAATGGGTTGCCGATCGCGGCGGCGCCGGAGTGGCCGGCGCGTTCCTGGTCGCGCCGAGCGATGTCGAAGCGCCCGGATATCCGGAAGAAGGCCGCAGCTTCGCGACCATGCCGCTGGTGCGACTCCCCTTCCCATCGATCGTCGTGGCGAGCTCGAACGACGAATACGTGTCGCTCGATCGCGCGCGCCAGTTCGCGGACGCGTGGGGCGCGGAGCTGGTCGTGATCGGCGACGCGGGGCATATCAATGGTGCCTCGGGACATGGTCCGTGGCCGGAGGGTGAGGCGATGTTGAATACGTTCATCGCGCGACTCTCTAGTGGAGCGGCGGGCTTCAGCCCGCCGACTATCGAACTTCGGCGGGCT
>DASVRB010000699.1:0-3409 GCA_036388835.1 Thermoanaerobaculia bacterium
CGCTGGAGGCGAAACGGTCGGCGATCACGGCGTCGAAACCTATGCCCATCACGCCGAGGAACGGGTGCTCGTTCACCCGGGCAGTGTCGATCGTGACGATGCGTCCGCCGCGGCAGGAGTCGAGCGCGCCGGCAGGATCGACCGGCAGGCCGATGTGCCGTGCGAAGCCGTTGCCGGAGCCGATCGGCAGGATCCCGAGCGCCGGCTTCCGTCCGATGAGACGCTTCGCCGTCTCGTGCACCGTGCCGTCGCCACCGACCGCGAACACGACCGCGATCTCGTTCGCCTCGGCGTGATCGATCATCGCGTCGACGTCTTCCTTCCTCGCACACGAGAGGATCTCGCTGTCGAACGCCGACGCAGCGCGGATCACGTCGGCGACGTCGAAATTGCGCTTCTTTCCGGAGCGCTCGTTGACGATGAAGAGCGCTTTCACGGTGTGCGCGCCTGCCGGTGCCGGTCGATCCACGCGCCCCACGGAACGAACAGCCACGCCGCGAGCGCGGCCCAGGCGATCGCCCGCGGATTCGGTGGCGGCGGCGAGGTGATGTTGGCGATGTAGATCACGACGACGAACGCGATCAGCGCCCAGAACGCGATGGTGCCGGTGCGGTCGCGCGCGACGGTGGTGCGCAGATAGATCGCGATGGTGGCGACGAAGAGCAGCGCTTCGACCGCGATGGTCGCGGGAATCGAGTTCCAGAGTCCGAGGCCGACCATCGGGCCGCCGGGCCAGAGCGGGAGATCGGGGCGATGCGTGACGAAGTCGAGCACCCAGTGGCTCAGCACTGCCGCGCCGACCACCACTGCACCGTTCCACGTCTTGCGCACAACGCGATAGACCACTGCCGCCGCGATCGACCAGCCGATGACGGAGAGGAGGCTGTGCGAGATCGGGTAGTCGTAAAAGTCGAGCGGCGTGAAGGCGGTGTTGCCGGGATCGATGCGCACGTGCTCGAGATCGAGCAGCAGGAGGATCGGCCAGAGCAGGTCGAGAAACATTGCCGAGAAAAACAGCGTGCCGAGGGAGAGTTGTGGCGCGAGACGCTTTCCCGCGAAGCCGGCGGCGTGATGGCCGATGAACATGCGGCGGAGTTTATCGCGCGCGGCGACGCAGGCTCACGACGCGCGAATGATCTCGGTCAGCACCGGTTTCAGTCCATTGATGATGAACTGAATCCCGATCGCGCCGAGCAGCAGGGCCATGACTTTGGTGAAGACGGCGCGGCCGCGGTCACCGATGAAACGGGAGAGCGGGGTGGCGGCGAGGAGGAAGAGGTACGCGGTGACGCCGACGCCGCAGATGGCGATGAGCACGGCCAGCTTCTGGTCGAACGAGGGATAGAGGTTGACCAGGAGCATGGTGGAGGTGATGGCGCCGGGCCCCGCCAGCATCGGGATCGCGAGCGGGACGACGGCGATGGATGTGTAGTCCTCCTCCGCTTTCTCGACGTCGTGGTCGTCCATCCGCTTCTCGCCGCCGATGTTGTACGCGCGCCGCTCGTCGCGTTCGACGAGGGTGCGCAGCGCGTTGCTGAAGAAGATGACGCCACCCATGATCTGAAACGCCGGCACGGTAATGCCGAAGAACTGGAAGACCCAGTTTCCGGCGATGAAGAAGATGGTGAGGACGACGATGCAGGCCATCGACGCCACGGCCGCAACCCGCGCCCGCCCCCGCAACGACACGCCGTCGGTGAGCGCGACGAAGGAAGGGATGACGGCGAGCGGATTCACCATGGTGATGAGGGTGATGAACGACAGAAGAACGACCTTGGACAGCGGCACGGGAGGGATTTTAGTGGGTCGGTGCCTGCGACCGGTGAGAGATGAATGAAGAACGCAGAACGCAGAATGAAGAATTGAGAAAAGGGATGCGGCGGGCCCGGTCTTTTCTCAATTCTTCATTCTGCGTTCTGCGTTCTGCGTTTCATGTTTGAACGCGCCTCACCGCAGCCCCCTACAAATACACGACGCTCTCGCCATCCAAATCGACGTACCACAGCGCTCCCGCGCATGGCCGTCCCGTAATCCCGGCCACCGCAGCGCAATACCGCGCCACCTGGTCGCGATCGCGCGTGATCCGATCTGGATGCGCGCTGCCGCTTTTGTAGTCGATCACGAGGTCGGCTTCGGCTTCGCGCAGGAGGCGGTCGATGCGGCGTTCGACGACGGTGCCGTTTTCGAGGAAGCGCACCGGCATTTCGCGGCCGATGGTTTCGGCGGCGGCGATGCGTTGCAGGAATGACGAGCGGGAGATGACGGCGAGGCGTTTGCGCACGCGCGCGATCGACTCGGTGTCAGCGCCCGCTTCGACGGCGAGCTGGCGCAGCAGCGGCTCGACATCAGCGCGTCCGTCCCACAATTCGAGCACGCGATGCAGCAGCGTTCCGGCGGCTCGATTCCGCGATCCCGCACGCAGCGCGGCGATCTCGGCCACGGAGAACGCTTCGGCCACTGCGGCGGGCGAGGGGATGTCGATCGAGACGATGTCGCTCGCGGCGAGCTGCGATTCGAGGTCGCCATCGTGCAGCCGCTTGCGTGCGCGTGCGATCGGCTGCGCCCCGTCGGTGCCGGCGAGCTCGAACGCGATCGGGCCGATCTCGGTCGGACGCACTTCGCGACCAGTCGCGGGCCAGAGCGACGGCAGTTCTTTGCGATCGATGCCGGTCGCTTCGGTGAGGCATTTGAGGAAGCCGATGTTCTTCGTCTCGTCGTGCACGTTGCAGACGAAGACGACGTCGGTTTTCGCGCGCGTCACCGCGACGTAGAAGAGGCGGCGCGTTTCCGCTTCGTCGCGTTTGCCGCTCAGTTTCTTCAACTTCTCGTCACCCGCGAATCGGAAGTTCGCGGAGATCGATTCGGCGCGCCCCGCCAGGACGATGCTCTTCGGCTGCTCGACGGTGAAGAGCTGCAGCGCATCGCTGGTGCTGGTCGGAAAGGCGAGGTCGGGAAGGATGACGGTGTCGAACTCGAGCCCTTTCGCCGCATGCACGGAGAGGATACGCACCGCGTTCTGCGACTCGTCGACGAGACTCGGCTCCATCTCTTCCGGCTCTTCGCGCCGGCGCGCGATCTCGTCGACGAACTGCCGCACCGAGCCGCCGTGTCGCTGGTCGTAATCGAACGCGATCGCGCGCACGTGCTCGAGATGACGCAGGTGCCGCAAGCCGTCGGCGGCCGCGTCGTACACGCGCTCGATGCCGGTGGCCTGGACGACGAGGTCGATGAGCGCGGAGATGGTGAGATGGCGGGAGGCTTCGCGGAAGGTCTCGATGGAGCGCGTGAAGGTGGCCCAGGTGTCATCGGTGGCCCACCTGTCATCCTGAGCGGAGTGAAGGATCCCCTGCGGGTGCACGAGGGTCGCGCTGTCGGCAGGGGGGCCTTCGCCGTCTTCGCGGCTCAGGAT
>DASVRB010000700.1:0-3892 GCA_036388835.1 Thermoanaerobaculia bacterium
TGCATGGTGCGTCGTATGTCAGCCGCGCCGCCGTGCGCGCCCTCGGCCGTCTCGGTCGTAGCTGGGGATGCCCGGCCGTCCGTTCCGCCGTCGCCCGCGAGATCATCGACACCGTCAAGGGCGGCAGCCCGATCTTCGCCTACTACCCCGACAAAAACTGGCTCCAGCAGTCCGTCTTCTTTCGCCGCAGCAATGCGAGCGGCACCGCTGTCGCGGCGCGCTGATTCGGGAACGACCGAGCGCCTCCGGCAGGCGGGCTCGGCCCGCGCCGCGGTGTTCGCCCAAGGCTGAACGCCAGCATCCCGCCGTAAGCGCCGTCCGTGCGGAACAAAACGCCGCGGGCCGCGCCCGCCCGCCGGAGGCCCCTCGTCGTTCGCGACAGCTGCGAGCCGCAAAATAGTTATTAGGGCATGCTTCCTGCTTTTCTCCAGCGCGGAGGAACACAGGGATGCACACTCCTAAATCATTTGCAGCAGCGACTTTAGCGCTTCTTTTCCTGGCCGCCTGTGGCTCCAGCGGCATGGGCGACATCCTGGGCGGCGGATCGCCGACCAATGGCAACTCCAATTACGAAATTCGCGGCACGGTCGAGTCCGTCGATCCGAGCAACCAGTCCATCTGGCTTCGCAACGTCGATGGCCACCGCACCATGCTGTCGAACTCCGGTTCCGGCAACAGCCGCGGCAGCGAAGTTCGCGTCTACTTCGACAACCAGACCACCGTCGAGTATCAGGGCCGCGCGTATCGGCCTGAAGACCTCGAGCGCGGCGATGAAGTGCTCGTTCGCGTCGACGAATCGGGCAACCGCCTGGTCGCGACCTCGATGAGCGTCACGCACAACGCGGCGGGGAACACGTCCAACAGCGGCAACGGCTCGTGGCCGTCGTCCGGCACGTACAACAACTCCGTCGTGCGCGGCACCGTTCGCTACGTCGACACGTCCCGCGGCACCATCGAAGTCGATCGCGGCGGCAACATGGCGTCGATGATCCTCGACATCGACACCGCCACGCCCGTCTACTTCAACGGCCAGACGTATCGCGTCGGCGACCTCGAGCGCGGCGATGAAGTCGAGATTCGCGTCCGCGAGACCGGCGGCACGCGCGTCCTCGCGCAGGACATCACCGTCACGCGCAGCGTTCAGGGCGGCGGCACGTACGGCAACTCGTCGAGCCAGCGCTCCACCGTTCGCGGCACCATCCGACAGATCGACACCTCGCGCCGCACCATCGAGCTCGAGCAGACGACCTGGATGAACGGCTTCAGCGGCGGCGGCAGCAGCAGCAACCGGATCGTCGTGCAGTACTCCGACGACACGCAGGTCGACGTGAACGGCCGCCTCCATCCGATGAATGGTCTCGAGCGCGGCGACATCGTCAGCGTCGAGGTCAGCGGCAACGGCTCGAACTATTGGGCCGAGCGCGTCTACCTCGTGCACGACGTGAACAACCGTCGCTAACTTCACCCCACCGAACACAGCGTAAGGACAGGCGTTCGCGCCTGTCCTTTTTTCCGTTGTCAGCGTCCGAGGCTCTCGGGGGCGCGTACTCGTCCGGCCACGCCGCACAGAATCAGCAGCGTCACCACGTACGGCAACGCGAGCAACAGGTGATAGGGGAGCTGGTACGCCGATGCCTGCAACGCGTATTGCAGCGCGACGGCGAGACCGAAAATCGCCGAGCCGGCGAGCGCCCCTTTGAACTTCCAGCGGCCGAAGATCACGATCGACAGCGCGATGAACCCGCGGCCGGAGGTCATGTTCTCCGCGAAGCCGCTCGACAATGCGAGCGAGAGGTACGCGCCCGCGATTCCGGTCAGCAGCGCCTCGATCGCCAGCGCCGCCGCGCGATGCGCGCGCACCGACCCTGCAACGGCCTCGGGGTTCTCACCGCAGGCGCGCAGCCGCAGGCCGAATGACGTGTTCCACAGCATGATCGCGAGCGCGATCGGCGCCACGATCCAGGCGAGTGGCACGATCGGATCGACGGTCATGCGAGGCAGTGGAGCGGCGCGTTGCAGCTCGCGGTAGATGAAGCTCGTCGCGCCGAGGGCGAGGAGATTGATCGCGGTGCCGGTCACGATCTGATCCGCTTTCAGCACGATCGTGAAGACGCCGAACAGCAACGCGACCAGCGCCGCGCCTGCGATTGCGCCGGCAAAACCGAGCGGCACGCTCGACGTTGCGCGCGCCGTCAGAAACGCCGCCAGCGCCGCGACCAGCATCATCCCTTCCACGCCGAGATTGATGATGCCGCCGCGTTGCACCACGAGCTCGCCCAGCACCGCGAGCAGCAGTGGCGTCGACGCGACGATCGCGAGCGGCAGAGCGTTAGCGACGAGCTCGAACATGATCGAAGGCAATCAACGTGAGGATGACCACCGCCTGCCCGAGGACCGCGACGGCGGAGGAAATGTTCGCGGCGCGTTGCAGCTCGCCGGCGCCGGTGACCAGCGCGCCGAAGAACATCGCCGAGACGATGGTCGCAATGGGATGCAACTGCGCGAGCAGCGCGACCGCGATTCCTGAGTAGCCGTAGCCGGAGGCGAAACGCTCGAACAAACGATGCGTGACGCCGAGTAGCTCGATGCCGCCCGCCAGACCCGCCACCGCGCCGGAGATCGCCATCGCGCGAGCGAGTTGTGCGCGCACGTTCACGCCCGCCCACTGCGCTGCGTTCGGATTGAAGCCGGTCGCGCGCAGCCGCAATCCTTCACGCGTGCGATGGATGAGGAACCAGAGCGCGACGCTCGCGGCGAGCGCGATTGCGATTCCGGCGTGGAGCTCGCCCGCGAGGATCGGCAGCGCGGTGCCGGCAGGATCGCTCTGCGGATACTGCGCGGCGCGCTCGCGCAGCGGTCCATTCACGCACCAGCCGAGGAGATGAATGGCCGTGAAGTTGAGCAGGATCGTCGTCAGCACCTCGGGTGCGTTGCGCAGCAGGCGCATCGCCGTCGCGATCGATGACCATGCGGCGCCGGCGAGCATCGACGCGATCAGCGCGGCCGCGACGCCCCATCGCGATGCGAGCAATCCCGCGATCGCGCCGACGATGAACTGTCCCTCGGCGCCGATGTTCCACACACCGGCGCGGAACGCCACGGCGACGCTGAGGCCCGTCAGCAGCAGCGGCACCGATTTCAGGAGCGTTCCTTCGAACGCGAAACGCGACCCGATCGAGCCGCTGATCAAAATCGACAGCAACTCCTCCGGCGCGTGGCCGAACGCCGCACCCGAGAGCGCGAGCAGCAGCACTGCAATCGCCGCCGCAGCGACCGCGAACAGCAGGCGCCTCATGCGACGCCTGCCATCAGGCTCGCCACGCGCGACGTCGCTTCGGCGGGCGTCATGCGCGCGCTGAGCTTTCCGCGATAAATCACCTGAATCGCGTCGGCGAGCGCGAACGCTTCATCGAGATCTGAGGTGATGAGCAACACCGCGGCGCCGCGTTGCGCGGCCGTGCGCAATTGCGCGTGCACGAATCGGGTCGATGCGATGTCGAGGCCGCGCGTCGGCTCGGCCGCGACGATGAGCGCCGGCTCGCGATCGAGCTCGCGCGCGAGGATGACCTTCTGCTGATTGCCTCCCGAAAGATCGCCGGCGAGCTGCCGCGGCCCGCGTGCGCGAATGGAATAGCGCGCGATCGCATCGGCAGCGTTGCCGACGCCGCGCAAGGCGAGGTTCTCAGCGATGCTCATCTGCGCGACGAACCCGTCACGCGTCCGATCCTCGGGGATGTGTGCCGCGTCGGGAAAACGACCGCGCAAGCGCGCGCCGAGCTCCGTCTGTCCGTTGCCCGCGACGCCGACGATCGCGACGATCTCGGATGGTGCGAGCGACAGAGCGTCATCAATCTCGATCGTCCCTGTGGAGCGGCGGGCTCTTAGCCCGCCG
>DASVRB010000701.1:0-8067 GCA_036388835.1 Thermoanaerobaculia bacterium
CACAATGGCGGCTCCGGCTGTCCGCGCGGCACGTCGTGCGACACCACGTGGGGTTACGAGGGGGCGAACATGTACCAGGCGCTGTATCTCTGGTGGTTTCGCGACTCCGGCACCCGCACGACCACCGGTATGCGCAACTGGGCGCGCACCGAGGGGCAGAACGTCATCGATTTCGCCTTCAATACCAATCCGGGATTCGTGATCCCCTGATCGCGACGGGGAGCGCCGCTGCCGAGGTGGCGCTCCCGCTTTCCATCTCTCTGCCCGGTTGAATGTCACCGAGCCGTATCGCGAATCATTCACCGGCGCGCGGAGAATGCGGTCATGCCACTCTCCTGCGCGCCGCTCCTCGTGAGTCTGCTCACGGTCCGTCTGCTGATCGGGGCCGCATTCGCCGCCGAGCTCGAGCCGGTCGTTCTGCACGCCGAAGCACCGGCGCGAGGTCCGCTCGCAATGGCGTTCCCGGCCAAAGTGCTGGTGGAAGTGGATGTCGCGCCGGACGGCACGGTCGCGGCGGCGAGAGTGCCCACTCCGGTGGCATTCGTCAGCGCACTCTCGATCGCCGCCGCGTGCAAATGGCGTTTCGCATCTTCGGCCGACAGTGCACAACGGCATTACGTGCTGACGTTCGTATACGGCGGCATCGTCGACACGGAGGAACCGTCGCAGTGGCGCATTGAGCGGCAGGACAATCTCGCCTTGAGAATCGAATACCTTCGATCGACGATCCGGCGCCTGGAGCGGGATCGTGACGGACGAATTCCGGAGCAGTTCTGCCCCCGTCATGGCACGCTGATGCAGGTGGCGCTGGCACCAGTGGCGTATGGCCTTCTCGCTTCCTACTCGGACAGCACCGCATCGCAGCGTGCCGAGCTGCGCCGGGCAGAAAGCGTACGGCGCGCCCGCGAGCGTCACTTTCCGCACGCAAACATGTGGGCTCCGGGCGGCGGATGCATCGTCGGCCCTGAGAAACAGGCCGAGGTGTATTACTGCCCCACGTGCAGAAACGCGCGCGAAAAGTGGTTCGCCGAGCATGTGGGATTTCAAAAGTACGAGTGAAGGGCAGCGGCATTCCAACGCGCGCTGATTGAAACGTTCCTGTGGAGCGGCGGCCGCTCCACAATGACGCGTGCCTGGTGTGGATTTCCTCTCCACTTGTCATCCCGAGCGTAGCGAGGGCCTGGGTGGGAGGGGCGACAGGCACGTGCATCGCGCCCCGCCCGCGCAGGTCCCTCGCTACGCTCGGGATGACAGGTGGGTATTGCCAGCGTGGCGCGTGGGTCGACAGAGCTTCGCCGCGCCGCTGATGACCATCACGTCCGTTGAAACCCGGCTCCCGCGCCGCCGTATCTTCCGGGGACGCAGTGATCGCCTGAGCGCGTCCGGAGGCAAGCAGATGTCATCAACAACCATCCGCACGAGAGTGATGTGGTCGATCCTCATGCTCTTCGCCGCGATGATTTCTCTTTACGCGTACGCCTGCGTGATCGTCGGCGAGCCGATGTACCCGCGCGACCTTGCAGCGTCGTTCCTCAGCCGCCCGTGGGGCATCAACCCGCACGCGTTTTTCGGCGGAACGGGCCTGCTCCTCGGCGCAATTCAGTTCCATCGCAGGCTGCGCCGCCGTCTGCCGATTCATCGCCTGCTCGGGCGCATTTACGTCGTGTCCTGCCTCGTCACAGGACTGGCCGGTATGTACATGGCCGTCTATTCATACGGCGGCTGGATCACGCATGTCGGCTTCGGCACGCTCGGCGCGCTCCTCGTCTTCACCACGCTCGTGGCGTTCCTCGCAATCCGCAAAGGCGACGTCGAGCGGCACAGGAGCTGGATGATCCGCAGTTACGCACTGATGTTCGCCGGGGTGACGCTCCGTCTGGAGCTGCCGTTCCTCGGCGCTTCCCTCGGCTTCCTCGACGGCTATCGCATTGTGGCGTGGCTTTGCTGGATCCCGAATCTGCTCGTCGCCGAAGCCATTGTGCGCAGCCGCACGAACGACGCGGTGTTGCCTGCGCTGGGCGGCGCGAAAGCGGAAGCGTAACGAACGATCGGAAAATCGCGATGGGATTGACCGCCGAGCTGGTAGCGCCGGTCATACGCCATGGCGCAATGACGATCAGAAACTCCCAGCGACGCATCTACGCGGTGAGCCTATAGGAGGCAGCGGCACCGTTTTGCACTGAGTTCAGCACACGAGCCACGGCCGCAGTAACGCCGCCGCCCCGGCATTGTGAGCTTTGCCCCCTCCGTCATCCTGAGCGCAAGCGAAGGATCTCAGCCGCGACGGCTGTCGCATTTTGAGATCCTTCGCTTGCGCTCAGGATGACGAGAGGGCGAGCGTATCGCGCGTGCTACGCTCCAACGCCATGGCGAGGCGCCGCTGATTGTTCTGCTGAACGGCTCGTTCGGCATTGGCAAGACCACTGTCGCGCGGGCGCTGGTGCCGCGGCTTCGGCGAGCCGTGCTGTTCGATCCGGAGCCGATCGGCGTTCTTCTGCAACGTACAGCACGGCTGGCTGGGCGCAACGTCGACGATTTTCAGGATCTGTGGCTCTGGCGGCGCCTCACAATCGTCGCACTCCGCCTGGCGCGGCTCGTCTATCCCGTCGTTGTGGTGCCGATGGCGTTTTCGAACCTTAGCTATCTCGATGAGATCCGCGCGGGCATCCGACGTTATGAGCCGGACGTCCGCCACTTCTGCCTCACCGCACCGCTGGAGATCGTGCGCGACCGTCTGAGTCAGCGTCAGACCACCGCAGCAGATGCGGAATGGCAGTCGCGGCGCGCGGAGGAATGTTGCGCCGTTCATTCTCGACCCGAATTCACCCGACACGTCGATGCCGCGCGCAGCGTTGAAGCGGTTGTGCAGGAGCTTCTTGCGTCGATCGCGTCCCGCTGAACCGATCCGCTACAATCGGTTGGTCCAAACAGCCCCAGTACAAATTCGAAAGGTGGAGATCATGGTCGAACTGCTGATGTTCGCGGCCGTCTTCGCTGCTGCAATGTTCACAGGTGCTGCGGTGTACATCAATCTGGTCGAGCATCCGGCCCGGTTGGAGTGCGGAACCGAAATTGCGGCGCGGCAATGGGCGCCGAGTTACCGTCGCGCAACGGTCATGCAGGTGAGCCTGGCGGTGCTGGCAATGGCGGCCGGCGGGGCGTGCTGGCTGCGCACCGATGAGCCGCTCTGGCTGGTCGGCGCCGTGCTCATTTTCGCGGTGATCCCATTCACCGCCTTGGTGATCATGCCCACCAATAAGAAGCTCCTCGACCCTGCGCGCGATCTCGCCTCGCCGGAGACCGGAACGCTGCTCGCGACATGGGGGAAGCTGCACGCTGTCCGGAGCGTCGCGAGCGTCGCCGCGACCGCGATCTTTCTATGGCTCGCGATCAGCGGCAGACAGTGAACCCTCATTGCGGCCGGCGACGTCGGCTCGGTTTCTGTGGAGCGGCGGCCGCTTCGGCCGCCGACCATTCCCATTCCAATCGGCGGCCGACGCAGCGTCGCTTCGCAGCCGCACTCCCCGTGGTGCCGGCCGGATACAATCCAGGCCCGCGCGATGAATTGGTTGGTGCTCGACGAGTTTCTGGACGAACCGCGGCGGGTGGCGTTGCTGGCCGCGCTGAGACACGCCGATTCTGCCGCGGCGGTCGTGTATGGCGGACGCGCGGCGGGCGTCGACCGGCGCGTGCGCAGTGCACAGGCGCTTGACGTCGATCACGCCTTGCGCGATTCGGTCATGACCCTGCTCGATGCCGCGCGGGCGCGCATTGCAGCGCATTTTGACGTGGCGCTCGCGCGCGCCGAGGAGCCGCAGTTTCTTCGGTATGAACCGGGCGACTTTTTCGTGGCGCACCAGGACGGGAACACCGGTCTCGTTCGCACGGAATCAGAACAGCGGCGCATTTCGGCGGTCATTTTCCTCAATGAGCAATCGAGTGAGCCGGCTGAGGGATCGTACGGCGGCGGGGAACTGGTGCTGCACGGACGTTATCCCGATTTCGACAAGCGCTATCCGTTGCCGGCGCGGCCGGGAAGTCTGGTCGCGTTCCGTTCGGAGACGACGCACGAGGTGACGCCGGTGGCACACGGGTACCGCTACACGATCGTCTCCTGGTACCGCTGACGACGCTCCCGCGCGCCACGGCCGATACAGGTTGAACATGCCGTTCCGCGCTTCAATCAGCAGTACGTGGCAAGCGCATTGCTGGCTTCGCTTCGGGGGAGTGGAACGTGTGGCGGAACAACAGCCTGTCGATAGTCCTATTCATCCTCTTTGTCCTCTGCTCGTTCGGCCACGCGTTCACCGGGTGGCTGACCTATAACGACGAGCAGGAACAGCACGGCGAGGCGCCGGTCACGTTCGGTGCATTCGTCCGCACCAGCGAATTCGGCGAGACGGTATTCGAGAACTGGGAGAGCGAGTTTCTCCAGATGGGCTTCTATGTGATTCTGACCGTGTTCCTGTATCAGCGCGGCTCGTCGGAATCGAAAAAGCACGACGGCAGCGACAAGGTCGATGAATTGCCGGAGGCCCATTGCAATGACGAAAGCGCGCCGCGGCCTGTACGAACCGGAGGGTGGCGTCTCTCGCTTTACAAGAACTCGCTCAGTCTGGCGTTTTTCGCGATGTTCCTGATCTCGTTCGTCGGCCATGCGGCGAGCGGCGCGGCGCGCTACAGCGCCGAAGAGGCGGCGCACGGACATCCGGTGCGTGTCGGATGGCTGGGATACATGGGGAAGCCGCAGTTCTGGTACGAGTCGTTGCAGAACTGGCAGAGCGAGTTTCTGGCGGTGCTGGCGATTGTGGTGCTGTCGATCTGGCTGCGCCAGTGGGGCTCGCCGGAATCGAAGCCGGTGCATGCCGCCCATTCCGAGACCGGCAACGGCTGACATGTAGCGGGTGTCATTCCGCGCCTCAGCGCGGAATCCCCTGCCGAAGCGCCCACCCTCGCAAACCGGAGGGGATCCCGCGCTGACGCGCGGGATGACACACGAAGACCGCCCTTACAATCCACTGGCAAATGCAGAACGAAACGGATCGCGCCGTGCGCTGGGCGGAACATTACTTTCGCGCCTGGAAAACGAATGATCCGGCCGACGTGCGGGCGTTGTTCACTGAAGACGCTGTTTATTACTACGGCCCGTTCCGGCCGCCCGCGCGCGGCCGTGAGGAGATTGTGCGGCGCTGGGTCGCGAACGCGGCACAGGCGAACGTCGAAATCGCGCATGAAGTTGTCGCGGTCTCGGGCGCGGCGGCGGTGATTCATTGGGCCGTGTCGTTCGACCAGCCATCCGGACGGGTCGCAATGGACGGCGTGCTGATCGTGCAATTGAATGAGGACGGCCGCTGCTACGAGCATCGCGAGTGGTATGTCGAAGAGACGTCACCGGCCGCCGGGTGACGCTCCTGTACGATCGCGCGATGTACGTCAGGGCGTCCCACAAGCCGCGCAATCACGACGATGTGCTCGAGGTCATTCACGAGCATATGTTCGCGACGTTGATCACGACCTCGGACGCGGGGCTCATCGCGTCGCATCTGCCATTCATGATCGACACGGACCGCGGCGAGCACGGGACGCTGCTCGCGCACATGGCCGCGGCGAATCCGCAGAGTGCGGCCATTGGCGCGGAAGGGGAGGCGCTGGTCACGTTCGTGGGGCCGCACGGCTACATCTCGCCGTCGTGGTATGCCGATCGGGCCACAGCGCCGACGTGGGATTACGTCGCAGTTCACTGTTATGGACCGACGCGACGCCATTCCGCCGAGGAGGCGTTGCGGAACATCGAGCGGCTGATTTCCGTCGTCGAACGGCCGATGACGAATGCATGGTCGATATCGGAGCTGACGCCGGAAAACGTGCAGGCGCTGCTGCGCAATGTCGTTTCGTTCGAGATTCCGATCTCGCGCATCGAGGGAAAGTTCAAGCTCAATCAGGGGGAGAAGCCGGAGCGGACTGCGGCCGCGATTGCGCAGCTCGAGCAGCGCGGCGCGGCGGCGCTGGCGGATTACATGCGCCGCTACAACGGTCTGTAGGCGGAACGCGTTCATGATTCGCACAGTCACATCCAATGAAATCGAGAGCGGCCTCCCCGATTTCGTCGAGCTCCTGCGCGACGCCGTAGCCTCGGATGCGTCGATCGGGTATTTCCCGCCACTCGATCCTGAGGTCGCGTTGCGGTTCTGGCGCAGTGCCGCCGCGGACGTCGCGGCCGGATCGCGCATTGTGCTGGCCGCGTATGTGGACGGGGAGCTCGCCGGCTCAGTGCAGCTCGCGCTGGCGTTGCGGCCGAACTCGCGTCATCGCGCGGAGGTGCAGAAGCTGCTCGTCCATACCGGTCACCGCGGCCGAGGAATTGCGCGGCGGCTGATGAGCGCACTCGAAGCGGAGGCGCTGGCGAACGGGCGCACGCTGCTCGTGCTCGATACGAAAAAAGGCGACGTGGCCGAACAGTTGTACGAAAAGCTCGGCTTCGTGCGATGCGGGGAGATTCCGGCGTTCGTGACCAACAGCGCGGGCGGCTTCGATACCACCGTCGTGTTCTACAAACACCTGCAATGAATCAGGCGCGGCTTGCCATCGTTCGCGCCGGCGCGGGTGCGGTGCGGCGACTGAGCCATGCGTCGACCGAGGGCCGGCCGGCGCCGTGAAAGAGGAACGCGATCGACGAGAAGAGCATGAACAGCGCGGCCGCGGCGGGGGGATAGCCGCCGACGCGATGCGCGATCACCAGCGCCGCAAGGAAGTTGATGATCATCACGATCGAGGCGTACCGGATGAAGGCGCCGAGCACGAAGAGGATGCCGCAGATGAACATCGCATACGCCGACAGGATGGCGCTGAACATCGGGAAAGGCGTGCCGTTCGCGGCGAGAAACTCGGCGAACTTCACCATGTCGGCGCGCGAGAAAACGTTGTCGGCCGCGCCGTAGATCAGGTGGAACCCGACGATCAGGCGGACGAAGAACATTGCGTAGTCGCGGCGGCGCTCGAACCAGTCGAAGTTCATGCGCGGAAGAATGCGCAGTCACGCATTTTCCGGCGATAGTTTTGGGACAAGCGGCGGAATTGCGTGATGAAGCGGCTTGATCGCGCCGCCGCAATCCCCAATCCTTCGTTCGTGATCCGAGCCCTGGTGGTCGACGACGAGCCGCTGGCGCGCAAGCGCATGCGCTCGCTGCTGCGCGACTACGAGGACGTGACGGTCGAGGGGGAGGCAGCGGACGGCGCCGAGGCCATTCGCACGATTGCGGAGCTCAGGCCCGACGTCGTCTTTCTCGATGTGCAGATGCCGGAGCTCGACGGATTCGAAGTCGTGCGGCGCCTCGAACCGGAACAGCGCCCTTTGATTGTGTTCGTCACGGCTTTCGAGCAGTACGCGCTCGACGCGTTTCGCGCGTCGGCGGTTCAGTATCTGTTGAAGCCGGTCGATCGCGACGAACTGCACAATGCGATCGTGCGCATCCGCCGGCTCGTCGGCACATCCGCATCCGATGCCGCACTGAACGACCTCCTCCTGCAACTGCAGAAACCGCGTGAGTTTCTGCAGCGGGTCGTCATCAACGTCAAAGGACGGACGCTGCTCTTCCGCGTCGATCAGATCGACTGGTTCGAGGCCGCCGGCAATTACGTGCGCCTGCACGTCGGCCGGGAGCGCTACCTATTGCGCGAAACGATGAGCGGTCTCGAGGAGAAGCTCGATCCGCAGCAGTTCGTCCGCATTCACCGCTCCTCCATCGTCAATCTCGAGCGCGTGCGCGAAATGCAGCCGACCTCGCATGGTGAATACAGCGTGACGCTGACCGACGACACCCGGCTTACGCTGTCGCGCGTGTATCGAGACCGCATCAAGCCGCTGCTGGGGCGCCTTTGATCCGTTGGTTGGGCGTGCGCGGCGGCATCGCGCTCGCCTGGCCCTCGATCGGTGCGCTGCTCATCGGGGTGGAGGCGCTGCTGCGATGGGCGCTCGCCGCGGAGCCCGCCGGCGACGTCACATGGCTCGCGGTCGGGTGGATGGAGTGGGTGCTGCTGGCGCCGCTCGTGATCCTGGTGGCCGAGCGC
>DASVRB010000702.1:0-2506 GCA_036388835.1 Thermoanaerobaculia bacterium
ACGGACGGGCGTCGCGCGCGGTAATTGCGTTCAGCGTTCGAATCGCACCCTCGAGAAGGCTCTGTGCGTTCTCGTACTCGTTGCGGTGCGCGAGCACGTTGGCCAGCCGCGCCTCGGCCATGGCGCGGTTGCGCTGCCACTCGACGTTCTGCTCGTCCCGAGCCGCAAGCCGCGCGGCGAGCGCCAGTGACTCGCGCTCGGTTGCGATCGCGGCATCGACCGCGCCGGTGCTCATCTGAACCGCACCGAGGTAGGCCAGGCTGCCGGCGAGCCGGCTGGCGTGACGTGCGTCGTCGGGCGTTGCCGCCGCGAGCTCGCGCCGGATCGCGGCGTCCTGCTCGAACGCGGCACGTGCGCCATCGAGATCGCCGCTGGTCTGCAGCAGCACGCCGAGTTTGTTGAATGAATTTGCGAGATCCGCGCGCGTCGCGTCATTGTGCGGATCGCGCACGACACGTTTCCGGTCGAGCTCAATCGCAATGCGGTACTCATGCGCGGCGCGGCCGAAATCGCCCAGCGCCTCCCACGCCGATCCGAGGTTGCTGTGCCCGTAGCTCAGCTCCGCCTGGTATGCCGCATCGTGCGGGTGCTTCGCCGCAAGACGCGCCGAGATCTCGTAATACGCACGAAAGTGCGCGAGCGCGCCGCGCGAATCGCCCTGCCGGCGCAGTGCGTCTGCGACCCAAAAGTGACTGTTCGAAAGAGCAAGCTGCCACTCGTCGCGTGCGTGATCCTGCTCTGCCGCTGCTTCCGCGAACCGGAGAGACTGGCGGAACATCGTCAGCGCTTCACCCAGCTTGCCCTGTTTGACGCGCACGTCGCCGAGCTGCGTCAGCGCGAGCGCGTAACGGTGCAACTCTTCGCCCGTGAGCTCCTCGGCATGCAGGGAGGCGAAGTAGTCGAGCGCTTTTGCGGCGGTGCTGTCGAGCACGTCCAGCCGTGCCACCGGCTCGAGCCGCTTCGGCAGGTCGCTGACCATGAACGCCACCAGCGTCTCTGCCTGATTGCGCCTCCGCTCGGCCTCCGCTTTCGCGCGCCGGACGTCGACCGTGTACTTCACGATCCCGCCGAGGATGATCGTGGCCAGCAATGCGGCGACCGCGATCCGCATTCGGCGCGCCGGCGCCGCGATGATGCGCTCGAGGCGCTCGACACTCTCGATGGCGGTGGGCCGCTCCGCGGGCGCGAAACTCTTCAGACGCTCGACCAGGGCCGTCACATCGCGCGTCTGGTGCAGCATCGGAAGCGTCTCGCCGGCCGCGGCCATCAACAGCACTTCGTTGCGGCCGAGGTCCGCGGGCCGCGGCGACTCTCCAGTGAGGAGCATCTGCAGCACCAGTCCGAACGAGTAGAGATCGCTCGCAGTCGTCACCGCCGCTCCGCGCGCCTGCTCCGGGCTCATGTAGAGCGGCGTGCCGGCGGCCGTCGTCCCGGCGAGCTCGCCCACTCCGAAGATCCATGTATCGGCCGCGTCGAGCTCGTCGTCGTTTTCTCCGAGCGCATGTGGCGCGTGTGCGCCATGGGCGATCCCGAAGTCGAGGATCTTCACCGTCCCGTCGGCGGCGATCATGATGTTGTCCGGCTTGAGGTCGCGATGCACGATGCCGCGTCGGTGCGCCGCGGCGAGTGCGGCCGCGAGGTCGCGCGCAATGCGCAGTTTCTGCGCGCGGCTCATCCCGTCCTCGACCGCGCGACGGAGCGTTTTTCCTTCGATCAGCTCGAGTACCAGGAAGTCGCAGAGCGGACCTTCCGCGTAGTCGTAGATGCGGCAGATGTTGGGGTGCTCGAGCGCCGACAGAGCGCGGGCTTCGCGCAGCAGACGCTCGCGGGTTTCGCCGGCAAGACGCTCCTCGTTCCGAATCGCCTTCAGGGCGACGCGCCGCTGCAGGCGGTCGTCGAAGCCGAGGTAGACCTCGCCCATGCCACCCTGTCCGAGGAGACCGATGATGCGTACGGATCCGACGCGCGTACCGATCATTGCGATGTCAGGAAGATACGCGTTGAAGGATAGCCGCACTTGCGGAAAGCGGTGGCGGCGTCCCTTCATCTCGATCGGCTGTAGCATGTCTGGAAGATGCAACGTCAGGCCGCTCCGAGTCGTCAGCAACTGGTAGTGAAGCGGTAGTTTCTCGACTCCATGCGCATCCGGTTCGACAACTTCGTCCTCGACACCGAGCGGAAGGAATTGAGCCGCGGACGCGAGCCGGTGCGCCTTTCCCCGCGCGCGTTCCGCCTCCTGTCACACCTCGCCACGGAACGGCCGCGCGCGGTCAGCAAGCGGGATCTCCTCGACCACATCTGGGCCGGCAACGTGGTCGAGGAAGCAAACCTCAAGACGCTCGTGCTGGAGATCCGGAAAGCGCTCAAGGATCGCGGCGCCGTCGACGATGCGATCCGCACCGTGTACGGCTACGGATATGCGTTCGCCGGAGAGGCGGTCGAGGAATCGGCGCCCGCCGTCGAGCTGCGCGTGCGCGTCGAGGTGCAGCAGCGCGCGATTCTGCTC
>DASVRB010000703.1:0-3211 GCA_036388835.1 Thermoanaerobaculia bacterium
CGCCGCTTTTCCTCTTTCCGCACGAAGTGAAAGCGGCGACGGCGTCGCCGCACTCCAAACCGACAGACATGCAACCCTTTCTCACGATCTACCAGGCCTCCGCTCGATACCCCGTTTACGCGGGACGCGACCTCCTCGCGCAAACGGGTGCGCTGGTGAGCGCGCGCGGGAAGGTGTTCGTCATCACCTCGCCGGCATTGCGCGAGCGGTTCGGCGAAACGGTGGCGCGTTCGTTTCAAAACGCCGAGATCCTGCTGATCGAAGAAGGGGAGAAGCACAAGACGCTCGACACCGCGAACGACGTCATCACACAGCTCCTCGAGCGTGGTGCGAAGCGCGATGCGATGGCGGTCGTGGTCGGCGGCGGGATGATCGGCGACACGGCCGGATTCGCGGCCTCGATCTTCCTGCGCGGCATCGACCTCGTGCACGTGCCGACTACCTTGCTCGCGCAGGTCGACAGCTCGATCGGCGGGAAGCTCGCGGTCAATCATCCGAAAGGGAAGAACCTCATCGGCAGCTTCTATCCGCCGCGCGCGGTGATTGTCGATACGTCGGTGCTCGACACGCTGCCGGCGCACGAGCGGCTCAGCGGAATGTACGAGGCGTTGAAAGGCGGCGTGATCGCCGATCCGTCGCTGTTCGAGATGTTCGAGAGCGATTCGTTCGACATCGACGACATGGTGCGGCGCGCGATTCGGGTGAAGGCGGAGATCGTTTCGGCGGATGAGAAAGAAGCCGACCTGCGTCGGCTGCTCAACTACGGCCACACCATCGCGCACGGCATCGAGGCCGCGCTGCAGTACGAGGGGATCACGCACGGCGAGGCGGTGGCGTGGGGAATGATCGGCGCGAACGCGATCGCGGTTCGCCGCGGTCTGCTGCCGCGGAGTGAGGCGCAACGGATCGAGCGCGCCATCCTCAAATACAACCCGGCCGTCCCGCCGTCGCTCGACCGCGCGGAGGTGCTCGCGGCGACGGAGCACGACAAGAAAAACACCGGCAGCGCACGGGTGATGGTCTTCCCGACGCGCGTCGGCGAGTGCGTCGTGAAGAGCGACGTCACCGAGGAAGAGATCGCGTTTGGGATCGACGCGGCGCTGGCCGCTCGGTAGGACACGCTGTCGCCGTGCGGCGACGAAAAAGGGCGAAAACAGGCCGAAAAGCCGGGCATATCGACCGCAATAGCGACCGCTATTCGGCCCGAATGAAGGAGCTTCTGATGAGAGCTGCCGCCCCGGTCGCGTTCCTCCTCCTGGTCCTCTTCGCACTCCCCGCCGCCGCACAACAACAGCCGTACATCGAGACGTTCGAGCTTCGCCTGCACAACTTCGACGTCGTGGTCACAGACGCGAAAGGCCAGCCGGTCCGCGGCCTGACGCAAGCCGATTTCGTGGTGATCGAAGACGGTGCCGAGAAGCCGATCACGAACTTTTCGGCGTACGACCTCACCAGCGGAACCACGACCGCCACTTCGTCGGCGAAATCAACAACGGTTGCAGTTGCGACCGCAGCGCCGGCACCGCCGCCGCGCCGATTCGTCTTCTTCATCGACGATCTCGACGTGCAACGGATGACGCGCGACCGGCTGATTCGCAACGCCGCGCAGCTCCTCGGCGCGATGCGGGAGGGCGACACCGCGACCGTCATTCGCCCGACTGCCGAGCAGAAAATCGTGCAGGAGTTCACATCCGACCGCGCCGCGCTCGAGCGCGCGCTGCGCGAGGCGATCAACGCCAGCAGCGACAACTCGGGCCAGAAAGCGGAGATCCGGCAATTGCAGTGGAGGATCAAAACCGCAGGCAACGCGTTGATGCGCGACCTCGCGCGCCGCGACTACGTTTTCGCGGCACGGCGGCGCGTCGAGCATCGCCTCGGACAGCTCCGCGCTCTCACGTCGTCCCTCGGCGAGTACGAAGGGCGCAAGGTCGTGGTGCTGGTGTCGATGGGCCTCAGCACGAAGCCGGGGAACGAGGCGTACGAGTTCCTGCCCGAGATCATGCGGGGGGAGCACAGCGGCCTCGCACCGCAGGTCGTCGATGAGGATCGCGGCACGGTCGACTTTGACGCGCTCGCCGACACGTCTTCCGATCCGCAGAGCGAGCGCGCCACGTCGACTGCCGGCGACTACACGACGCGCATCGCCGACATCGCACGTGCGGCGGCCGCGAACGGCGTGACGATCTACGCACTCGAGCCAGACGTCACGAATCTCATCGGAACCGGGCGTCGCGGCGGCGCGGAACATGCCACGAAACGGGGCGGCGACGGTGTGGATCCGAACCAGGTGCTCCCCCATGATTTTCAGACCGACCTCCTGACGAATAGCGCAATGACGCTGACGTCACTGACGGAGAAGACCGGCGGGCGCTGGTTCCGCGGCATCGGCAGCATCGATGACATCTTTCAGCAGGTCACGCAGGACGCCGGTACGTACTACTCGCTCGCGATCCGTGCGACCGGCGAAGAAACGAAGCCGCGCCGCGTCGAGGTGCAAGTGCGCAACCGCCCCGAGCTGCGCGTCCGGACGCGGACGGAGGTGATCGAGAAAACGACCTCACGCGAAATGGAAGACTTGGTGGTGGCGAGCCTCATCTATCCGCGCAAAGTGAACGAGCTCGCGATCGACGTCGCGGCCGGGACGCCTGAGCCGGAGCGCGGCTATGCGCGCATTCCGCTCGACATCACCATTCCGACCGAGAAGCTCACGTTCCTCGAGAACGGCGACGGCAACTTCGTCGCAACGTTCGACGTCCACTTCGCGGCGGCCGGCCAGGAGCGCGACTTCATCTCCGGAGGCAAGCAGCAGCAGCGAATCGTGCTCACGCCCGAGCAGTACGGCCGCGCCGAGGGCGCCGTGTATCACTACAAGACCGGCATCCTCGTCTCGCCCGGCCGCGCGCGAATTGCCATCGGAGTGCTCGACACGACGACGAGTTTGACGGGGTTCAAGAGCGTGGATGTAGTCGCAAAGTAAGTGGAGCGGCGGGCTTTAGCCCGCCGAAAACTCACGACAAACTGTGGAGCGGCGGGCTTTAGCCCGCCGACGTTCTCTCTGCCGGCGGGCTCAAGCCCATACGCACTAACTTACCTTTCCAGCGATGAAGCGCGCGTGAGCGCGTTGGTAAATGCGCTTGCGTTTGGGGAGCACGAAGTGGCGGGATCTGTGACAGCAGGCGCGGTGAATGGCCGTGGATCCGAAGGGCGGTTT
>DASVRB010000704.1:0-12637 GCA_036388835.1 Thermoanaerobaculia bacterium
TCTGTTACTCCCTCCTGGAGCGGAAGCGGAATGACCGTTCGACTCCGTCGTGCACCACAAGTGCCATCGCCGGAATCGTCATTCCCTGCCGCAAAGGTGAGACGCGCTCGCGGCGTGAATGTTCCGGCCGGAGCGCGTTACGTTTTGTAAAACGGGGGAAAAGGAAAGGCCTCGCATCGTGCGAGGCCTTGGGAGCACCGGGGTTAGAACCGGAACGTCAGACTACGCGCCGGCGCCCGACGATGAGGCGGTAGATGAACAGCAGCAGCATCGCGCCGAGGATCGAGCCGATCCATCCCGCGGCCTGTTGTTCGCGTCCCATCAGCATCGTTGCGAGGTATCCGCCGACGAACGAGCCGGCAATACCGAGAAGAATCGTGACGATCCAGCCGCCCGGATCGCGGCCCGGCATCAAGAACTTCGCGATCGCACCGACCACGAGACCGAAAAGAATCCAACCAATGAAGTTCATGCGCTTTCCTCCAGTTTCGCCCGCGCTCGCCTGAGCCCGGACGCCTTACTGATGAGCAGTAGACGTGCCAGCGCGGTGAACTGTGAGTTTGTTGTCGGTTGTCGGTTATCGGTTATCGGTTGTCAGTTGTCCGTAACTGACGCCCAGGGCGGAACAGCACAGACAACCGACAACCGACTGTGTGGTTGTTGTCAGTTGTCCGTAACTGACGTCCAGCGCGGAACAGCACAGACAACCGATAACCGACAACCAACAACAACCCCCTGTGTGGTTGTTGTCAGTTGTCCGTAACTGACGTCCAGCGCGGAACACCACAGACAACCGACAACCGACAACCAACAACAACCCACGCCCCAAGCAGCGAGCGACCGAGGCACCGAGGCACGAGCCACCGTTTGATACTCTCCGCCGCTATGAAACGCATCGGAATCCTCACCGGTGGCGGTGACTGTCCCGGTCTCAACGCGGTGATCCGCGCGGCCGTGCGCACGCTCGTCCGGGACTACGGCCTCGAAGCGGTCGGCATTCAGCTCGGCTTCGAAGGGCTGCTCACGAAATCCATCGTCCCTCTCACGCTCGAAACGATCCGCGGCATTCTCCCGAAAGGGGGCACTCTGCTGCGCACCACGAATCGCGGCAATCCGTTCGAATACCCGGTCCCTGGCGGCGGCACCGAGGATCGTTCCGCGCAGGTCATCGAGAACATCCGCGAGCTCGGCATCGACGGCATCATCGCCATCGGCGGCGACGGCACGCTCAAGATCGCGCAGCGGCTTTACGAGGCCGGGGTGCCGATGGTCGCGGTTCCGAAGACGATCGACAACGATCTCGCCGCGACCGATTTCACCTTTGGCTTTCACACCGCCGTGGCCATCGCCACCGACGCCGTCGATCGCCTGCACACGACCGCGGAAAGCCACGATCGCGTGATGATCCTCGAGGTGATGGGCCGCAATGCCGGCTGGATCGCGCTCTACTCCGGTATGGCCGGCGGCGCCGACATCATCCTGGTCCCCGAGATTGAATACCGCCCCGAGGAGATCGTCCGCACGATCCGGTCTCGCCAGGCCGAGGGGTCGAAGTTCGACATCATAGTCGTCGCGGAAGGAGCCAAGCGGCAGGGGGGCGAGGAGGCTTACCTCGACAAGAACGCGCGCCGCCTCGGCGGCATCGCGTATCAGGTCGCGGCCGACATCCAGCAGCACATCGATCTCGAGATCCGCGTGACGGTGCTCGGGCACGTGCAGCGCGGCGGCTCTCCGATCGCCTTCGACCGCATTCTCGCGAGCCGCTTCGGCAAAGCGGCCGCGGACCTCGCCGCGCAGCAGAAATTCGGAGAAATGGTTGCGATTCGCGCGGAGCAGATCGTCTCGGTCCCGATCGCCGACGCGGTTTCGCGCTCGAAGAACGTCGATCCTCAGGGGCAACTGGTGCAGGCCGCACTCAGCCTCGGAATCTCATTCGGAGACGGGAACTAACGATGTCAGGAAAACTGGTCGACTACCGCGTTGAAAAAGGCGTTGCGATCTTCGAGCTGAACGATCCGCCCGCCAACACCTACACCTACGACATGAACCGCGAGCTGGATGACTGCATCCTCCGCGCGCGCATGGACGACGACGTGCAGGTGATCGTGCTGCGCGGCGCGGGGGAGAAGTTCTTCTCCGCCGGCGCGAACATCAAGATGCTTTCCGAGGTCACGCCGTCGTTCAAGTACTACTTCTGCATTCATGCGAACGAGATGTTGAACCGCCTCGAGCAGACACCGAAGCTCGTCATCGCGGCGATGAACGGTCACACCGTCGGCGGCGGCCTCGAGATCGCGATGGCTGCCGACATCCGCATCGCGCTCAAAGGCGGCGGCAAGTGCGGACTGCCGGAAGTGTCGCTCGGCGTCCTCCCTGGCACCGGCGGCACGCAGCGCCTCTCGCGTCTGGTGGGCAAATCGAAGTCGATCGAGATGATGATCGAAGGAGGTCTGTTCAGCTTCGAAGAGGCCGAGCGCCTCGGCATCATCAACTACCTCTGGCCGGCCGAAGAAAACGGCAAAACGTGGTGGGACCGGGTGATGGAGTACGCGCAGAGTTTCTGCCCTCCGAACAAAGCCGCGAAAGCGGTCGGCCGCATCAAACGCGCCGTGCAGACCGGCTGGGAAATCCCCTTCGAAACCGGCCTCGCCTTAGAGCGCGAGTTGCAGCAGCAACTCTTTCAAAGCGACGACGCACGCGAGGGAATCGCGGCGTATAACGAGAAGAGAAAAGCGGAGTTTTCGGGGAAGTGATTGCGGCGCGTTGCGCGCCGTGTTGTCGGTTCTCAGTTGTCGGTTATCTGTGATGGATCGCCCAGGCGACGCCGCGCAGACAACTGACAACCGACAACCGACAACAACCAAGCACGCTGTCAACTCGAGACGGAGAACCACAATGCGCTACCGCAACCTCCACAACACCAACATCCAGATCTCCGAGCTCGGCTTCGGCACGTGGACCGTCACTACCGGCTGGTGGGGGACGTATACCGACGCGCAGGCAGAGGCGCTCGTGCGCGCGGCGATTGCGCGCGGGATCAACTACATCGATACCGCCGACGCGTATGGCAACGGCCGCGGCGAGACGGTGCTCGCGCCGGTGCTGAAGGATCATCCCGATCTCGTGATCGGGACCAAGTTCGGATACGACTTCTACAACAACCCTGAACGTCCGCGCGGCCAGCGCGAGCTGCCGCAGGACATGTCGCCGAACTTCATCCGCTTCGCCTGCGAGCAGTCGCTGAAGCGCCTCGGCGTCGATCACATCGCCATCTACCAGCCGCACAACCCGCGCGTCGTCGTCCTGATGCAGGACGAGCATTGGGAGACGCTCGAGCGGCTGAAGGAAGAAGGGAAAATCTCGTCGTGGGGGCCGTCGCTCGGACCGGCCATCGGCTGGCGCGATGAAGGGATCTACTCCGCGGCCGTCCGCAAGGCGCCCGTCACGCAGATGATCTACAACATCCTCGAGCAGGACCCCGGCCGCGAGTTCATGCTCGCCGCGGAGCGCGGTCCGTCGTACGAAGCGGTGACCGAAGCGATGCGCGGCGAGACCAACAAACGCGTCTGCGACCCGTCGTCCGCGTTCGACCCGTCGTTCCGCGCCTGGAAAGTCGATCCCGGTCCGCAGTTCCTCATCCGCGTGACGCATTCGTCGGGCATGCTCGAAGGGAAGTACACGCTCGAGACGAAGTTCGATGAGACCGATCACCGCTCACACCGTCCGCGCTCCTGGCTGGTCGAAGGCATTCAGAAAGTGGATCGTCTCCGCCCGATGTGCGAGGCGCGCGGCGTGACGGTGGGGCAGCTCGCGCTGCTCTGGCTCTACGCGCACCCGAGCATCATCAGCGCGCTGCCGAACATCTACGACGAAACGCAACTCGACGAGTTCGCCGCCGCCTCGGAGCACGCACCGCTGAACGACGCGGAGATGGAGCAGATCCACGCGATGTACGAGCGCGATTTCGACGTCACTCCGTACGTGGAAGAGCCGGTCACGGCGTAAACGCGAATCACGTACGTTCCAGTGGAGCGGCGGGCTGCGGCCCCGCCGAGCCGTCGATTGTTCGGCGGGCTGAAGCCCGCCGCTCCACGAGAGGCGCTCCCCCCGATGCTAGGATTCGCGGCCATGACCACCGCGATTGCCACCCCTGACGCGACCATTCAGCACCGGCTCTTCATCAACGGCGAATTCGTCGACGCCCGCTCGGGCGAGACGTTCGTCACCACGAATCCCGCGACGGAAGAGAAGATCGTCGACATCGCGTCGGCCGGCGCCGAGGACGTCGACGCGGCCGTGCAGGCGGCGCGCGCGCAGATGGAGCCCGGCTCTGAGTGGCAGAAGATGAAGCCGCGCGACCGCGCGAAAGTGATGTGGCGCCTCGCCGACATCCTCTCGACGCGCGCCGCCGAGATCGGCCGCATCGAGACCATCGACAACGGCAAGCCGATCTTCGAGTCGCAGTACGTCGACACCCCCGCGGCCGCGGAGTGCCTCTACTACTTCGCCGGCTGGAGCGGCAAAGTCACCGGCGAGACCATTCCCGTAGCTGACAACGCCTTCACCTACACGCTGCGCGAGCCGATCGGTGTGGTCGGCGCGATCACGCCGTGGAACTTCCCGCTCATGCTCGCGGTCTGGAAGATCGCCCCGGCGCTGGCGTGCGGAAACACAGTTGTCATCAAGCCGGCCTCGAACACCTCGCTTTCGCTCTTGAAATTCGCCGAATACGCGAAGGAAGCGGGCCTCCCGGCCGGGGTGCTGAATGTGGTTCCCGGCCGCGGCAGCGTGGTCGGCAATGCGCTGGTCGATCATCCCGGCGTCGACGCGATTGCGTTCACCGGCTCGACCGAAGTCGGCAAAGGGCTGATGGCGCGAGCCGCGAAAACATTGAAGAAAATCTCGCTCGAGCTGGGAGGCAAGTCGCCGAACATCGTCTTCGCCGACTCCGACCTCGACGCGGCGGCAAAGGGCGCGCTGAACGCGATCTTCTACGGCAAGGGCGAGGTCTGCGCGGCCGGCTCGCGTCTCCTGGTGGAGGAATCGGCGCACGATGAATTGATGGAGAAGGTTTGCGAACGTGCCTCGAAGATGGTGGCCGGAGATCCGCTCCACCCGAAAACGCGCCTCGGCGCGATCGTCTCGAAAGAGCAGATGGAGAACGTGCTCTCGTACATCGACGCCGGCAAGAGCGAAGGGGCGAAACTGGTCTGCGGTGGCGAGCGCACCGACATCGGCACCGGCAAGGGCTACTTCCTCAAGCCGACGATCTTCGACGACGTCACGACCGATCACCGCATCGCCCGCGAAGAAATCTTTGGACCGGTCCTCGCGACGATCCGCTTCAAAGACGCCGAGGATGCCGTGGTCAAGGGAAACGCGACCGTGTATGGACTGGCCGCTGCCGTCTGGACGAAAGACGTCTCCAAAGCGCACAAAATCGCCCGCGCCATCAAAGCCGGCACCGTCTGGGTCAACACCTACAACCTCTATGACCCCGCCCTCCCATTCGGCGGCTTCAAAGAATCCGGCTTCGGCCGCGACCAGGGGAAGGACGCATTGGAGAAGTACACACAGACGAAGAGTGTGTGGGTGAATCTGTAGAGCCAAGGAACCACCCTATGAGCAAGGATCTGAAGGACATTGCCGCGAAAGCGCTCGATTTGCCTCCGGCGGCACGAGCTGAACTGGCGAGTCAACTGCTCGACAGTCTCGATCACTTGTCTGAAGAAGAAAACGACCAGCTCTGGGCGCAGGAAGCGGAACGCCGATACGCGGAGTACAAGGCCGGTAATATTGAAGCCGTCCCGGCAGATGAAGTGTTCGCCCGCCTGCGGGCGCGTAAGAAGTGAAGCGCGCCCGTTTCCTGAAACCTGCTGAAGCCGAGGTTCACGAAGCTGCAGCATATTTCGACGAACAGCGGTCCGGACTCGGCGACCGCTTCGAACAAGACCTTCTCGCGACGACAGAATTCCTGATGGAACATCCTTTCGCTGGTCAGCAGCTCAGTGACCGCGTTCGGAAGTTCAGGTTGCGCACTTTCCGGTACAACGTCATTTACGTTGTCGACGAAACGGAAGTCATCGTCGTTGCCGTTGCGCACCACAGGCGTCGTCCCGGCTACTGGCAAGGGCGACTTTCGATCCTCTCCTAGTGCAGGGCCGTGGCGTCTCTTCTACAACGCATTGAAACGCGAAGAAGCCGCGACGGCGCTGGAGATGAACGGCGATCGTGCGCTTGCCGTTCATCTCCTCGAGACGCGTTCAGTGATGGTTTAAGCCGAAGCTCACTTCGTCACGTACAGCATGGCCGGCGTGATTTTGGCTCGATACGCCCACTCGGTTGCGTTGATCCCGGCGCCTTCGGTGGAGATGTCGAAGTTGAGCAGATACTGCAGCCGATAAGCGGTGTCGGGTTTTGTTGCGACCGGACCGATCGCCACGCTGTTTACTGTTTTCTGGCGGCGCTCTTTGGTGCTTTCATACGAGCCGTTCACGACAACGCCGTTTCCGAGCGCGTGCGCTTCGGCCGCGGGGTTGAACCGCGTCGGGTCTTTCACCTCGGGATAGAGAAAGACGGCAGCGACCGCCTTCAGCGTACTGTCGGCGCCGTTCTCGACGTCGTAATCGAGGATGAAGCCGTCGCGGGTGAGCCCGTTCCTGCAGGTTTTCGCACAATCACCACCCTGCACCAGTCCGAGCTTTACCTGCCGGTCCTGCGGGAAATAGATTTTCTTGTCGTTGTACAGATAGATCTGCGCGTACTTGCGGACACGCCCACCACCGCCCGCGGCGAGTCGATATTCGCCGCGTCCGTCGAACAGGATCGCGGCATGCGGCAGCCTGCCATTGGTGTCGATCGTCCAGTCGTAGCGCGCATTCTTCACGTTCGCGGTCGTCCCCTCGTCGGAACTGATCGGCTCTTTTGCCCTGCGCCACTGTCCGCCGCTCGCCATTGCGTACGTCCCGCCTGCACGCTGAATGGCGAGGAAACTGCCGAACGTGATTTCCCTCTGATCGGACGTTCGCACCCGCATGACGGAGGTACCGGGCTGCACCCACGGCATGATGCCTTTGCCCGGCAACTGTTCCGCGACCGTGCACGAGCCAACCTTCGCGTCCGGCAAGTAGTAGTGGTAGACCTTCCACTCTTTCGCGAAATGCACTTCGTCGTATACGGCATTGCCGGCCCGCGAGACCCACCAGTCGATCTCCCGTTCGCCATTACGCCCCGTCACCGGCACGACGTAATTGAACCGCGGCATGATCTTTCCCGACACTCCGCCGCACTGGACGTTGATGGCACCGTCCCATCCGTTGCCCATGCTGATCACCTGGCCCCACGCCCCTTCACCGGTACCGAGGAGGGCCGCATTGAGTACGTTTGCGCGGGTCAGAAACTCCTCGGCCCGGCCGGACAGGAACCATGCCTCACCGCGCGCGTCGCCGTATGCGAGGAGAGCCCAGTGCAAACCTTCATTGAAGGCGACGACCTGCTCTTTCTTGTGTGCGTCGAAGGTGCGCTTGAACTCTTTGGCCGTGAGCGGCGGCGCCTCACACGGCTTTTTCATCTGGCAATCGAGCTCCATGACTTTGATCGACCAGAGCACCATTGCGTAGACTTTTTCCTGTCGCGCACGTGCATCGATGAATGCACTCTCCGCCCCTTCATAGAGCGCATCGAAACTGCGATCTTCATTGAAGAACGGCGCGCGGTACTCGTACTTTCTTTGTAGTCGAAGAAGGGGTAGCGCAGCAGTGGCTGATTCGAGCGGAAGGGCGCTGTGAGGATCGTGCTGTACAGCCCGAGCTTGTCATCGAGATTGCGGCTCAGAATCTTTTTCGCCAGTTTGAGCATCGCCTGGCGGTTGACGTCCTGCAGGTCGTCATCGAACTGGCGCAGGTACTCCTTCCACAGCGTCTCGAACTCCGCCTCGTTGTTCGTGGCGATCTGTTCCGCCGCCGCCTGTTTGAACAGCCGGTACATTTCTTTGTGCTGCTGATTGAGGTCGAACTGGAGGCGGGCCTGACCTTTTTCGAGCGCGTCCAGCGAGGTCTTGATCTCGGTCAGTTGTTTGTCGATCTTCTGCTTCCACTCCTGTTCGTCCCGCCCGGTGAATCCCGCCAGCGCGTTACAGAAGTACTGCTCGCTCCAGTCTTTCGTCACTTCCTTGGCGCACGTCGCGTCGTAGAACACGCCGGTGAGCGCTTTCGCCGCGGCCATGCCGCCGGCCGACGCGAGGGACGAACCGGCCGACTTGACGAGCGTCGTGACGAAGTCTTCTTTCTTCGGTTCGGAAAAGGCGGGCATCGCAATGGCGTACGAAAGCAGGGCCACTGCCGCCAGTGAATGGACGCGCATGTATCTCTTTCTCCTTCGGTTGTGGGAACGGATTTGTGGAAGGCAGGATCGTAGCATGCACCGGGCTCATGGTTGAGGCGCGGCGCCGGTGGCGCGAACGGCCGTTCGCCGCGGACGCCGCGCGCGGTAGAATCCGCCGGTTACCCAGAGACAACAAAGAGAAATGGATGGAAAACCCATGAAGAAGAGATTCATTCTGGCCACGGCGATCCTCTCGCTGTCGTTCATCGGCTGCCCGCCGAAAACCGAGAACGCCGGCGGCGGCGCGGGCACGGGCGGCGGCGCAGGCGAGATCGTGATCGGCGAGTACGGCTCGCTGACCGGCGGCCAGGCGACGTTCGGCCAGTCGACGCACAACGGCATCATGCTGGCCGTCGATGAGATCAACGCCGGCGGCGGCGTCAACGGACGGAAGTTCCGCATCATCACCGAAGACGATCAGTCGAAAGCGGAAGAAGCGGCGAACGCCGTGACCAAGCTGATCTCGCAGAACAACGTCGTGGCGGTCCTCGGCGAAGTCGCGTCGTCGAGCTCACTCGCCGCGGCGCCCATCTGCCAGTCGAACAAGGTCCCGATGATCACCCCCTCGTCGACCAACGAGCGCGTCACCCAGGTCGGCGACTACATCTTCCGCATGTGCTTCATCGATCCGTCTCAGGGCGAGGCGATGGCGAACTACCTCTCGCGCCAGGTCGGCATGAAGCGCGCCGCGGTGCTGATCGACGTGAAGAGCGACTACTCGACCGGCCTTGCCGCGAACTTCGAGAAGACGTTCGTCGCGAACGGCGGCCAGATCGTCGGACGCCAGAGCTACGCGCAGGGCGACAGCGATTTCCGCTCGCAGCTCACCGCGATCAAGGCCACCAATCCTGAAGTGATCTTCGTCCCCGGCTACTACAACGACATCGGACAGATCGCCATCCAGGCGCGCGACCTCGGCATCAATCAGCCGCTCGCCGGCGGCGACGGCTGGGAATCGCCGAAGCTCATCGAGATCGGCGGCAAGGCGCTCGAAGGGGCGTTCTACTCGAACCACTATCACGTAGATGATCCGGCGCCGGCCGTGCGCGAGTTCGTGCAAAAGTACGAAGAGCGCTACGGCGCGAAGCCGGACTCGCTGGCCGCGCTCGGCTACGACTCGACCAAAGTGCTGGCTGACGCGATCAAGCGCGCGGGCACGACCGACGGTCCGAAGCTCCGCGACGCGATCGCCGCGACCAAAGGCTTCGTCGGCGTGACCGGCACCATCAACCTCGGCCCGCAGCGCGATCCGATCGGCAAGAAGCTCGTCGTCCTCGAGATCCGCAACGGCCAGACCATTCTGAAAGCGGCCGTCGATCCGAGCGCCCCCGCCGGCGGCGCGGCTGCGCCGGCCACCGACACCACCGCCACCAACGCACCGGCCGGAACGGCCGCCGCAACCGACAGCAGCACCACCGGAACGGCGCCGAGCACATCGACCGCGCGCACGCAGTAACGTTCACCGTAAAAACGCTTTACATCTCACGGTCCGGCGAGTAGTTTTCGCCGGACCTTTTTTTGCCCTGAATGGAGACACTTCTTCAGAACCTGTTGAACGGGATCGCTGCCGGGTCGATCTATGCGCTCATCGCGCTCGGCTACACGATGGTGTACGGCATCCTGAAGCTGATCAACTTCGCCCACGGCGACATCTTCATGATCGGCTCGTTCGTCGGTTACTACGCCGGCGGCATGCTGTCGAAACAGCTCAACGCGGCGCAGGGCGGCAGCGCGTCATCGCCGCTGTACGCCGCGCTGATCATGCTGCTGGCGATGATCATCTGCGGCTTCCTCGGCTACCTCAACGAGCGCATCGCCTATCGCCCGCTGCGCAACGCGCCGCGCATCGCCTCGCTCATCACCGCGATCGGCGTTTCGTTTCTCCTCGAATACGGCGGCCAGTTCGTCTTCGGCCCCGACCCGAAGTTCTTCCCGACACTCGTGCAGAAACACGTCATCAACATCGGCGGCGTGGTCACGACCAACTATCAGTTGATCGTGCTCGGCGTTGCGATCGTGTTCATGGCGCTGCTGCAGTTCATCGTCTACGGCACGAAGTTCGGCCGCGCCATGCGCGCCGTTTCGTTCAACTTCGAGACCGCGTCGCTGATGGGCATCCCGACCGATCGCGTGATCTCGACGACCTTCGTCATCGGCTCGATGCTCGCCGCGGTGGCGGGCATTCTCTACGGCCTCTCGTATCCGAAGATCGACCCGCTGATGGGCATCATGCCCGGCCTCAAGGCCTTCGTCGCGGCGGTCCTCGGCGGCATCGGCAACGTGCCGGGCGCCGTCGTCGGCGGACTGATCATCGGCATCGTCGAATCGTTCGTCGGCGGCTCGTCGTACTCGAATTACCGCGACGCGATCGCCTTCATCATCCTCATCGTCATCCTCCTGTTCCGGCCGAGCGGCTTGTTCGGCAAGTACCAGCCGGAGAAGGTTTGATGATGTTCTGCATTCATCCGGAGGGCGCATGGGCCTGATTCCCAAACGCCTCCTTCCGAAGACCTGGTGGTTGCGCGATCTGGTGCTGCTGATCGTCAACGTAGCCATCCTTTACCTGGTCTGGGTCGCGCTCGAGTACGCGGCGCTCTACTTTCCGGCCATTCGATATCCGAGCCGCATTCTCGTGCTGATGGGGATCAACATCACGCTCGCGGTCTCACTCAACATCATCAACGGACACGCCGGTCAGTTCTCGCTCGGCCATGCAGGGTTCATGGCCGTCGGCGCGTACACCGCCGCGTTTCTCACCAGCAAATACTTCGCGCCGTTCGTGAATCAGTTCCCCGAGGGGAGCGCGCAGCAGATCATCTGGCAGAACGCATTGCTGCTCGTTTCGATCGCCGCCGGCGCACTCACGTCCGCGATCGCCGGCTACATCGTCGGCCTTCCGTCGCTGCGTTTGCGCGGCGATTACCTCGCCATCGTGACCCTCGGATTCGGCGAGATCATTCGCGTCCTCATCCTCAACATCGAAGAGATCGGCGCGGCGCGCGGCCTCACCGGCATCCCCGGCTGGAGCAACTTCTTCTGGGTCTACTTCTTCGCCGGCCTGACCATCCTGATCTCGCATCGCATGGTCATGTCATCGGTCGGACGCGCGTTCCTCGCGGTGCGTGAAGACGAGATCGCCGCCGAGGCGATGGGCGTCGACACGACGCGCTACAAAGTGAAGGCGTTCGTGATGGGCTCCGCCCTCGCGGGCGTCGCGGGCGCGCTGTACGGCTACTTCATGATGTATCTCAATCCGGGGATGTTCACGTTCGTCCGATCGTTCGAGGTCGTGGCGATGGTCGTCCTCGGCGGTCTCGGCTCCATCTCCGGCTCCATCGTCGCGGCGGTGATCCTGACGTTCCTCCCCGAGGCGTTGCGGTACGTCAAAGAGATCTACGCCGACATGCGCGATCCGCGGATGGTCATCTACTCGATCATGCTGATCGTGCTGATGCTCACCCGGCCGCAGGGCCTGTTCGGCCGGCGCGAGCTGTGGGAGATCCTGGCGCGCCGCAAAGACTCGAACCCGAAAGAAGCACGCGATCAGGGCGACGCGACCGACAAGATGGATCGCGACGCCGGTCCTCCGGTGACCTAGATCATGGCCAGTGAACCTCTGCTGCACGCGAAGAACGTCACGATCCGCTTCGGCGGACTGACGGCCGTTTCGGATCTCAACATCGAGATTCATCCGCGCGAGCTGGTCGGGCTGATCGGCCCGAACGGCGCCGGCAAAACGACCATCTTCAACATGCTGACCGGCGTGTACAAACCGACCGAGGGGGAGATCCGCATCAGCGGCACCTCGACCAAAGCGCTCAAGCCGTACAACATCACCAGCCTCGGCGTCGCGCGCACGTTCCAGAACATCCGCCTCTTCAAAGAGCTGACGGTCCTCGACAACGTGAAGATCGGCGGCCATATCCACTACAAATACTCCGGCACCGCGGCGGTCCTGCACACGAACCGCTTTCACGAGGCCGAAGAAGAGGCCGAAGTCGAGGCGATGAAGCTGCTCGACATCTTCGGTCTTCGCGGCCGCGCGCACGATTACGCGACGAACCTGCCGTACGGCGACCAGCGTCGCCTCGAGATCGCGCGCGCACTCTCCGCGCGCCCGAAGCTGCTGCTCCTCGACGAGCCGGCCGCGGGCCTCAACGACAGCGAGACGCACGCGCTCATGGAGACCATCCACGACATTCGCGACCGTTTCCAGATCGCGATTCTGCTGATCGAGCACAACATGGAACTGGTG